>JBMYQZ010000181.1:0-9046 GCA_049601855.1 Limisphaerales bacterium
GGCGATTTCGAGTTCCCCGGCTCTTCGGTCGATGGTTGCCCAAGCCTGCTCCAGCCAAGGGGCTTCCACGGGCATGGTCGAATCCTCCGTGCGATACCCCGGCACGTAGCATTCGGGGAAGCAGATGATGTCCGCTGCCTGTTCCTTTGCGGCGGACATGGCCTCCAACGCCAGCTGCAAGGACTCATCACGGGTTTCACCGGGCCGAAGATTGGCAAGTCCAATGCGCACGGGTGGAAAAGTATGCGATGAGCAGCGCCGGGGGAAATGGATTCGTTGTCATCCGGGATCAGTTGCGTGTAAATTCGCAACCATGTTCAGTTGCCGGCGAATTCTAGGCCTGCTCTCGTTGTTTGTGATCCTGACCAACGCGATGGCCGCCAAGCGCGTTGACTTCAATCGCGACGTGCGCCCGATCCTTTCGGACAAGTGCTTTTTCTGCCACGGCCCCGACAAGGAACATCGCAAGGCCAAGTTGCGTCTGGACGTCGAGGAGAGCGCCAAGAAGCACGCCATCGTCGCCGGCAAGCCGGACGACAGCGAAGTGATCGCGCGGATCTTCACCAGCGATGCCGACGAGTTAATGCCGCCGCCGGAGTCAGAAAAACACCTCACCAACGTTGAGAAAGACGTGCTTAAGCGTTGGATCGAGCAGGGTGCGGATTACGACGAATACTGGGCCTATGTGAAACCCAAAAAGCATCCTGTGCCCGCAGTCGGCGAAAGTCTGCGTCCGGTGAACTGGATCGATCATTTCGTGTTCAATCGGCTGGCCGAAGAAGGATTCACCCCATCCAAGGAAGCCGACAAAGTGACTTTGATTCGTCGCCTGAGTTTTGATCTCACCGGATTGCCACCCACCCCGGCGGAAGTGGACGCCTTCGCCCAGGGCAATCTTCCGAAGGCCTACGAAGACGCGGTGGATCGCATGCTCGTCTCCCGTCACTTCGGCGAACGTCTCGCGATGTATTGGCTCGACCTCGTGCGCTACGCGGACACCGTCGGTTATCACGGCGACCAGACGCACGCGATCTCGCCCTATCGCGATTACGTCATCGATTCCTTCCATCGCAACAAGCCCTTCGATCTCTTCACCCGCGAACAGATCGCCGGCGACCTCATCAAGGAGGCGACGATGGATCAGAAGATCGCCACCGGTTACAACCGCCTCCTCCAGACCTCCCACGAAGGCGGCGTGCAGGAAAAGGAATACCTCTCCATCTACATGGCCGATCGCATCCGCAATCTTTCCTCTGTTTGGATGGGAGCCACGGTTGGCTGTGCGCAGTGTCACGATCACAAGTACGATCCTTACACCGCCAAAGACTTCTATTCGTTGGCCGCCTTCTTCGCCGACGTGGATGAGAACGCCCACCTGAATTCCAAACGCCGACGTGGATTGAACTTCAACGCGCTCCCTTCACCTCGCCCACCCGAGATTCTCACCGGACCCGAGAAAGACCGGAAGCGCTGGACCGAAGTCGACAAGGAGATCCGAGAACTCCTTGCGACCATGAAGAAGGAGAAGGACGCGAAGAAGAAAACCGCCATAGGGACAGACGTGAAGGCTTTGCAGGCAGAGCAGGCCCTGTTGAAGCGCACCGTTCGCCGCACGATGGTAACCGTTTCTGTAGAACCACGTCCCATCCGTTTGTTGCCGCGCGGCAATTGGCTCGATGACAGCGGCCCACTCATGCAGCCGGAGATTCCCACATTCTTGGGGCAGGTGAAGGGAACGAGCCGGCTCGACCTGGCCAATTGGCTCGTTGATACCAAGAACGGCACCGGTGGCCTGACCGCCCGCGTGATGGTGAATCGTTTCTGGTATCTCCTCTTCGGCGTTGGCATCGCCAAGGATCTCGACGACTTTGGCGGTCAGGGCGAACCACCCGTGCACCCCAAGCTGCTCGATAATCTCGCTGTCGATTTCTACGAAAATGGCTGGGACATCAAGCGCGCGATCAAGCAGATCGTCATGAGCCGCGCGTATCGTCAGTCCTCCCTGGTCACCCCGGCGTTGCTGGAAAAAGATCCGCTCAACCGTCTCTATGCACGTCAGTCCCGCTACCGCCTCGATGCCGAGATGGTGCGTGACACCGCGCTGCAGGTCAGCGGCCTGATGGTGGACAAATTCGGCGGCCTGCCGGCCAAGCCCTATCAACCCGCCGGTTACTACCGCCATTTGAATTTCCCGACGCGCAAGTATCAGCAGGACAACGACGACAACCAATGGCGCCGCGGTGTCTACATGCATTGGCAACGGCAATTCCTGCATCCGATGCTCAAGGCGATGGACGCTCCAACGCGCGAGGAATGCACTGCGCAACGTCCGCGATCCAACACGCCCAATGCCGCCCTCACCCTGCTGAATGACCCAACCTTCGTGGAAGCCGCCCGCGCCTTCGCCGCGCGAATTCTCAACGAGGGCGGTGATTCCAATTACAGCCGGATCGACTTCGCATTTCGCATGGCACTTTCGCGGAGCCCGGACGCCTGGGAACGCACTCAGATCACGAATCTGCTCATCGACAGCCGGCAGGATTATCGGCAGTCGGCCGAGCGGGCGAAGGAAGTGATCGGGATCGGCTTGGCGAAGAAGGCTGACGTGGACCCAGTTGAACAGGCCGCCTGGACCACGGTCGCCCGCACGATTCTGAATCTTCACGAAACCATTACGCGCAACTGATGTTCAAGTATCTGAATCCCCATGGAACTCCTCGGCGAGAAGATCGACCTCCGGGCGAACAGTCGTCAGCTGTTTGCGGATCATCGGCCGCTGCTGAATTGGATCGTGCTAACCGCGGTATTGGACGTGGTCTCGACCATGTGTTTCATGCAGGTCGTGGGGCCGCAGATCGAGATCAATCCGATCATCCGCGTTCTCACGCATTGGCTCGGCATCATCATCGGTCCGATCATCGGCAAACTCGCGCAACTCTTCGCCGTGTGGGTGCTCGCCCTGATTGTGCCGCGACTAGCCAAGCTGCTTTGCATCCTTGTCATCGCTCTCAATTCCATCGCCTTTCTCACCAACATGCGAATCGTCCTGGTGAACCTTTGAACTCCCGATGAATCCCATTGAATTCTCCAACCTGATCAATCGCCGCACCTTCCTCGGTCAGACCGGATTGTCCCTCGGTTCCGCCGCGCTCGCCGGCTTGATGAATCAAGGCCGCGCTGCGGGCATCGCCCCGGGACGGACGGATACGCCCCATCTCTTTGGCAAGGCCAAGCGCGTGATCTTTCTCTGCATGGCCGGCGGGCCGTCGCATCTCGAGACCTTCGACTACAAACCGGAACTCGATCGCATGAATGGCGAGCCGATGCCCGAGTCGTACACGAAAGGGCAACCCATCGCGCAGTTGCAGGGAGCGAAGTTGCGCGTACAGGGGCATCTGACCGAATTCGATCAGTACGGACAGGGCGGACAACACATCGCCGACTTCCTTCCCTGGCATCGCGAGATCGCCGATGACATCTCCGTGGTCAAGTCGATGGTCACCGAACAGATCAACCACGATCCCGCTCATACCTTCATGAACACCGGCACGGCCATCAGTGGTCGTCCTTCGATGGGTTCCTGGGTCAACTACGGTCTTGGCAGCGAAAGCTCTGACCTGCCCGGCTTCGTTGTGCTTTCCAGCGTCGGCGGCCGCAATCCGCAACCCATTGCCCAACGCCAATGGGCTTCCGGGTTTCTGCCCAGCCGTTACCAGGGTGTACAGTTCAATTCCAGCGGCGACCCGGTCTACTATGTGCGCAATCCGAAAGGTGTAAGCAACCAGGAACAACGCCGCGTGGTCGATGCCGTGCAGTCCTTGAATCGTCATCGCAACAAGTCAGTGAACGATCCCGAGATCGACACCCGCATCTCCGCCTACGAGATGGCCTTCCGTATGCAGATGTCCGTGCCGGAGTTGATGGACATCTCGGACGAACCCAAACACGTCCTCGACATGTACGGCGCCAAGCCCGGCGACGGTTCCTACGCCTCCAATTGCCTCCTCGCCCGACGATTGGCCGAGCGCGGTTCCCGTTTCATTCATCTCTATCATCGCGGCTGGGATCATCACGGCGGGCTCGTGAATTACATGCGCATCTGCTGCGGTCTCACCGACCAACCGACGGCCGCCCTGATCAGGGATCTCAAGCAACGCGGCATGCTCGACGAAACGCTCATCATCTGGGGCGGCGAATTCGGGCGCACACCGATGTTCCAGGGCAAGGGCGGCGCCGGACGTGACCATCACATCAAGGGCTTCTCCATGTGGATGGCCGGCGGCGGCATCAAGGGCGGTCACAGCTACGGCAACACCGACGATCTCGGCTACAACGCCGTGGAGAATGTCGTCCACGTCCGCGATCTTCACGCCACGATGCTCCACCTCCTCGGTCTCCATCACAAAAAGTTCTATGTGCAGTTCCAGGGACTCGACTTGCGCCTGACCGGAGTCGAGCCCGCGCGCGTGTTGCAGGAGATCTTGGCGTAAGTCTCACACCGCCAGAAACTTAGGAGCTTCATACTACTGCCTACGTAGTTCGAACTCCGGTACAAGGAGGCTTGCTGGAACGGTGGACAACCCTGGAAAGCACGGCAGAACAGGGTGTCGATTACAAAAAAAGGATTGAAACAGGCCCATTCCTTCTTAGTGTCACACGCGAGTCCCAAGTGTCACACCTACCCCAACCAACTGAGTGTTACTTGCCGAACATACGCCCCGAATCGTAGTTTGCATCCCGACAACCAACCATGAGTACGGAGAATGGCTCGAGCTCACTCGGAGACCGTTTGAACAACTGGCTCCGACACACACAACCAACTGAAACAACCGTCACCCGCCGCGCAGATCTGAATTCCACCGACCCTTACGCAATTCTGGGTCTGCCCGCTCACCCCGCCCCGGATCATATCCACGGCGCCTACGAGCAACTGCGCGAACAGTTCGCAAAAGAGACCAAGAAACTGGAACGCATCACCATCGCCTACCAGGAGATTTGCCGGCGGCAAGGTGGCCCCCACTGACGGAGGTCAAGATACCAGCGGAAGCACGCGCTTCGCCTGCGCGCTCTGCAACGCGGTGTCGACGATCTGTTGACCGATGCGACACACGTCCGGAGCGAGTGGTCCTTCGATGGGCTGATCGTTTTCCAGGCAGTGAAGGAAGTACTGCACCGGATCTTGGAAGGGCGCAGCCAACTCGTCAGCGGCCATCTCGAAACCCTCCGGCTTCTCCCGCGTCTGCACGCGCACAGTGTCGGCGTAATCGTAATTGCTGATCGTGCCGTCCGTCCCCTTGATCACGAATCCGCACATCGGCTGCGGTTGATTCGTCCACGGATCGGTGAAGGTTCCCCAACGCGTTTCAAACTTCGACAGCCCACATTCATACCGAGCGATGGTGATGCTGTGTTCATCCACTTCGAGACCGGCCGGCTCATCCATCACGCAGCTTACCTCAAGCGGTTTGCTTCCACCATGATACCAGGTGCCCAGCGTCGTTCCGTAGCCAAGGTAATCCAGCAGAGACCCACCTCCCTGATCTTGCTTGTAAAACCAACTCGCGTCCTTCTCCGCCGCCGTCGGTTCCTGCTCGATCTTGTCCGCCCCGTGGTAGAGCGGACCGCGATTGCCGTCGTAAAAGTGAACTTCCTGCAAGTCACCAATCGTTCCCTCGTGGATGAGGCGATGCGCGGTGACATGCGCGCGATACCAGCGCAAAGGCCAGTTGATCGCGAGCTGCTTGCCCGGTTTCATCGCAGCCACCATTCGATCGGCTTCGGCGACGGTTGCGGCGAAGGGTTTTTCCATCAAAATGTGAACGCCATGGGCGGCCACCTTCTCCGTCCATTCACCATGTCGGGCCGCCGCGGGACAAAGAATCACCAGGTCGGGCTGGGTGGCCTCGAGGCATTGGTCCGCGTCGGTGAACACCTGGTCATCCGCGAGGCCAAAATTCTTCGTGGCCGCGACCATGCGTTCGGGCTGTTCATCGGAGATACCGACGATTTCCGCGTCGGGATGGTCATGCACCATCCGCAACAAATCACCCATGTGGAAATGATCAAAGTTGATCCCGGCGACTTTCCATTTCCTGTCCATCGTCGTCACTCAGTTGAATTCGGAGGCGAGTTTGGTGCGCGCTTTCTCCAACGCTTCGCGCGAGGAGTTCAATCCCTTGTAGCCACCGTATTCGATGCCGGCGAAACCGCGGAAGCCGGACTTCAACACGATGCGCAACATCTTCACAAAATCGATCTTCACGCGATTGCCGTTGTCGTCGTAACCGTAATCCTTCACCGATACGCCCTTGGCGAAAGGCATCAACTCCGCGATGCCGCGATAGGAATCGTAACTCTCGCCTTCACGGCTGATGCGGAAGTTTCCAAAGTCCGGCAGCGTGCCACAGCGTTTGTGGCCGACCTTCTTGATCACGGTGGAAAGCCACTTGCCGTTGCTGGAAAGACCACCGTGGTTTTCGACGATGACATTCAAGCCGGCAGCCGCACCGTGCTCGGTCAGCTTGGCAAGACCGTCGGCGGCGAGTTCCACCTGTTCGTCCCAGGTGCCGGCACTCCCCGCATTCACGCGAATCGAATGGCAGCCAAGAAATTTCGCCGCGTCGATCCACTTGCGATGATTCTCCACTGTGCGCTTGCGTTTCGCGTCATCCGGATCGCCGATGTTGCCTTCGCGATCGCACATGATGATGAGGCTTTTCACGCCGTGATCGGCCGCGCGCGTCTTCATTTGGCGCAGGTAATTTTTGTCCTTCGCCTTGTCCATGAAGAACGTGTTCACGTACTCCAGCCCCTCAATCTTGTGCTCCGCGGCGACCTTCGCGAAATCAAGGTTGTCGATCTTGCCCGAGCGCAAATCCTGGACCAGCGTCCACTGCGCGAGCGAGATGCGAAAGAGCGGTTTCTTGGCGGCGGAGAGCGGGTCGGCGGCGAGTGCAAGTGAACCCGCCGCGGTCGTCCGTAGGAAATTTCGACGATGCATGTTCATAAGATCGGCCGAAACAGTGCGTCAAGGTCTGTCACCCCGCAATCATCATTCCTCCGGTTGACTCGCCTCGATCCTCTATCAGCATGGCTGGCGCAACGCCATTCAACGCCCAACGATTTCGCCGTTATTGATAAAGGCTTGGGGCCGCCATTGACCTGTAATGGGCTACGCAATCGTTCGGCTCACGGGCGTGTTGACTACGGTGCCGCGCCGTCCCGCCTCCGTCCCTCCGCCGATCCGTCACCCAAACAATAGACTTGTCGCCACTTCGGATTTCACCCGCAATACTATTTCTCATGAGCGCCTTGCCCGAACGCGAACAAATCATGCGCCGCCACCTTCGCATTGGTTGGTGGAGCCTCCTGTTCTTCCTCACGCTCGGCATGGTGTTGGAAACCCTGCACGGTTTCAAAATCGGTTGGTACCTGAATCCCTCCAACGAAACGCGCCGCCTCGTCTGGACGCTCGCCCACGCCCACGGCACGCTCTTTTCGCTCATTCATCTTGGCTACGCCGCCACCCTAAACATGCCTCGATTGATTTCCGGCGGTTGGTGCGCGACCGCCTCCGCGTTTCTCTCGTCAGCCACCATTCTGTTGCCCGGTGGTTTCTTCCTCGGCGGCTTCTACATCCGCGGCGGTGATCCCGGCATGGGCATCTTTCTCGTGCCAATCGGCGCCTTCTGCCTGTTCATCGCGGTCGTCTGTGTCGCCCGAAATCTTCGTTTCGAACCACCCACCGATGCCTAGTCGGCTCAGCCTTCTCCTTCTTTGCGGCCTGCTCACCACGGTTCGGGCGGCTGACCATTTCCCCGGCCTCAAACTCAACGAAGGTTTCAACGCCACCCTCGTATCCAAACCCAAGCTCGCCGGCAATGCTGTCGCCATCGCTTTCGACTCCCAAAACCGCCTCTACACGGTCGAAGCGAATCGCCGTGTCACCGGCACTTGGGGCGTCACCATGTCGCGCTGGTGGTCCATGGAAGACTACGCTGGCAAGACCCTTGCCGATCGGCAGGCCATGTACGATCGCTGGGTCCACATCGTTCCCCCCGCCAAACTCACCCGCAACGCCGACCTGCTTCGCCGTCTCACCGACACCAACGACGACGGCACCTTCGACCAATCCGAAATCCTCCGCGAGTACCGCGCCCCGCTCGACGGTAATGCCGCCGGTGTCCTCACTCATGGCAAGGATATCTACGTCGCCAACGCCCCCAGCATCTGGCGCCTCGACGAAAAGAGTGAAGACGAACTCCTCCGCGGCCTTGGTGTCCGGGTCGGCGTCTACGGACACGACCTGCACGGCCTGGTCTGGGGACCCGATGGACGGCTCTACTTCAGCCTCGGCGACCGCGGCTTCAACCTCACCAGCAGGGAAGGCAAACACTTCGCCGCCCCCACACGCGGCGCTGTTTTCCGTTGCTTCCCGGATGGCAGCGGACTGGAACTCATCCACGTCGGCCTTCGCAATCCCCAAGACCTCGCCTTCAATGAACTCGGCGACCTCTTCACCGTCGACAACGACATGGGCGGCGTCGACAAGAGCCGCGTCGTGCACGTCATCGAAGGCGGTGATTCCGGCTGGGACGCCACCTACCAACTCACCCGCAACTTCCGCGAAGAAACCAAACGCCACGACCACACCGAACCACCCTGGTTCACCGAAAACCTCTGGCAGACCAATCACCCGGGCCAACCTCTTTGGCTGCATCCGCCCATCGCCTATCTGACCCACGGACCCAGCGGCATGGAATTCGACCCCGGCTGGGGCTCCCCGAAACGATTCCGCAACAGCTTCTACGTCTGCGACTTCCGTGGCACCGCCAACCGCAGCGGCATCTACTCCTTTCACCTCACACCCGACGGCGCCGGCTATCGCATGTCCGGCACCAACACCTTTGCCTGGGGCATTCTTCCGGCGGACATCGAATTTGGCTGGGACGCGCGCCTCTACCTCGCCGACTGGATCGGCGGTTGGGGTGGCGATGGCGAACGTCGTCTCGTCCGTCTCGCCTCCGACGAAAACTGGTCCGCCGCC
>JBMYQZ010000182.1:0-9045 GCA_049601855.1 Limisphaerales bacterium
GTCCAATTGGCGGCGAACGTCCTCTGGTTGACCGGCTTGGTGCTGCTGGGCGTGAGGGCGCTGCGAAAGTTTCGGCGACCAGCGGATAAACCTCCCGCCCTACCCCAGTCTTGAGGGGAATTCCGAGCTGGTCGAATGACGGAACTTGCGGCTTGATACCGGTACGCCTCTTGCGGGCGTAAGAGGACGCCATGCTCAAACCTAAGTTCAACCTCGCAAGGGATGCCGACGCCGGTCGATGACCCTCTGGCCATGTTCGTGCGACATCTCTCGCAGGCGGCGGGGTTGCTGTCTTATCTGCTGGGTTTTTGTGTATTCATGCTGATCCACCGGATCACCAAGGAGGCGGGCTATCTGTTGCTCAGCATCGGCTTCCTGATTCACTTCTTCCTTGGTCTGTTCTTCCTGCTCTTCATGCAGTTTTTCGGTCGTTCGGTCCCGCCAGGCATCTTCATTCCGATCGTGCAATATGTGACGCCATTCCTCCAGGTGCTGGGGGGCATTCTGCTGATCGCCGGCTTTCTGATGGTTGGTGCGCGGGCTAGAAAGAAACTGCGAATAACCTCGGAGGCGTCTGTGGACGCCACGCCACGCCACGCCGCGCCACGCCGCGGCCGACATCATGAGCTTTAATCCCCTGACTGAATTGTTCCGATACGGTTCCCTGTTCACGGGGTTGTTGGCCTACGTGATCGGCTTCGTGGTGTTCGTCATGATGTGGCGGCTTTCGCGAAACCGGGCGTATTTCTACCTCTGTGCCGGTTTCGGCTTGTCGTTGCTGTCCCGCTTTGGATTCCTCTTGCTGATGATCAGCGGTGGCACCCGCCTCTCTCGCACGGATGGACTGAGTATCCTGTACCGAATGCTGACACCTTACGTGAGCCTGATTGCGAGTGTGCTACTGATTGTCGGCTTCGTGATGCTCGGATGGCGAGCAATCAAGACTTTCAAGGCGCCGCAAGATTCGCCGCCGCCGCTACCCGTGGCCACTGATTCGAACGAAAACTGACGCTGGTCTAATTGCGCGTTCGGCCGTTGGATTTGATCGCGTCGATCCGCTTCCTCATTTGCTCCACGATATCTGAGTTTTTGGCAGCGAGATCGTTGGCTTCACCCGGGTCGCTGGCGAGATTGAAGAGCTGCCCTTTGGGTTTGTCTTTGCCACCCTTGATCTTGCTCGGCTGGGTAAAACCACCGGAGCCGAGGCCATCGATGTATTTCATGTCGCCGTCGCGGATGCTGAGAAAACCACGGCTTGAAAGATTCACCATCATGGGACGCTTGGGTTGTTTCCGACCCTCCAAGGTCGCGAGAAAACTGATGCTGTCTTCGCCGGCGTCACGTGGCAGTTTGCGCTCCACGATTTCGGCGAAGGTGCCGAGGAGATCGCAGAAACTGACGGTCCGATCGGTGACTGAACCCGCTTGCACCGCGGCGGGCCAACTGACGATGAAGGGCATGCGATGACCGCCCTCGTAGGCGTCGCCTTTCATGCCGCGCAGGTGGGCGGTCGAGGCGTGGCCGAATTTTTCGACGTCGGCGGGATACCAGACGGGGCCGTTGTCACTGGTGAAGATGACGATGGTGTTGCGGTCCACCTTTTCCTTTTTCAGAGCCTTCACGATCTGGCCGAGCGTGTCGTCGACCTGCATCACGAAGTCGCCAAACATCGGCACCTTGCTCTGACCCTGCCATTTCTTCACCGGCACCCACGGGGTGTGCGGCGCGGGTAGCGGGACGTAGAGAAAGAACGGTTTCTTCTTGTCGCGTTGGGTGGTGATGAACTTCACAGCGCGCCGCGTGAAGTTGGGCAGCACGTCATACATTTCGAAGTCCGGACCCACCTCGCCTTCGCGCCAGAACTCACCCTGGATGCGGGTCCAACCGTCGGTGTTGCGGGCGGGCAAAGTGCGATTGGGAGCGGCCGTGACCTGGCGATTCTCGACGTAGAAGTAGGGCGGGATATCCGTGGAAGCGTGGATGCCGTAAAAGTAATCGAAGCCGCGATCCGCCGGGCCACCGGTGAATGGCTGATCGTATTGATAGGGCATGCCGCCGTCGAAACCGAGATGCCACTTGCCGATCATCGCCGTGTCGTAACCGGAGTCGCGCAACAGGGAGGCGAGCGTCATCCGCTCGGGGTTGATGCAGGCTTCCTTCTTCCAAAGCAGCTTCTTGCGAAAGGGATAGCGGCCGGTGAGCAAACCGTAGCGGGAGGGAAAACACACTGATCCCGGAGCGTGGGCATCGGTGAATCGCATGCCGTCTTGGGCCAGGCGATCGAGGTGTGGCGTGGCGATCTTTGAATCCGGATTGTTGGCTCCCACATCGCCGTAGCCCATGTCGTCGGCGAAAACGATGACGATGTTCGGATGGGAGGCTCCGTGGGTTGAGAGACCGACCAAAAACAGCAAAAGGATCGAAAAGCTTTTTGATGGCAAGAAACGAGTCATGTGAGTAAACACATGCCATGTCCACGGTCACGCGACAATCTCCTTTCCGCTCGATGACAAAGCGTCTGCCAAAGTTGATTTCCCTGCGCGCACAAATGCTCTTGTTCGTGCTGGCCGCACTGATGTTGGGCAGCGCCTGTACCGGCAAGCGGCCGGTGAAGGTGGTTTACCTCAACCGTCCCTTTGAGATGAGCACGCAGGACAAGCAGGCGCTGACGATCGCCATGGAAGAAGTGGCCAATTGGGATGCCGGTGCCCAGGTGATCGATCATCGCGTGCAGCGTCACAGCCGCGGCTACACCGTGAGTCTTTTGGTCGCGGCAACCTTCGATGAGCAGGGACAACCACAGTATGACAAGACCCCAATTCGCAATGTGGAAATCAGCCGCGACGGGGAGGTCACCGGCTATCACATCAGCCGCTGAACTGAACATCGACCTCTCCGGTCAAACGGGTGGGACACCGGAGCAACTCAACGTCTATTCCTTGGCCAACACCTCGCGCACCCGACCGAGCAGCGCCTTGATGGTGAAGGGTTTTTGAATGAAGCCGGCAAGTCCTTTGCCGGTGAAATGTCGCACGGCTTCCTGCTCGTTGTAGCCGCTCATGAGAATCACGGAGGCCTCGGGACGGACCTGACGGATTTCGCGAAAGGTCTCCACGCCATCCATATGCGGCATGGTGAGGTCGAGCATCACGAGCTGGATTTCGTCGGCGCGTTCCTTGAAGATGGACAGACCTTCACAACCGTCCTCGGCCAGCACGGTCTGGTATCCGGCGCTCTCAAACATGCGCGCGGTGGTGGTCCGCACGGTTTCCTCGTCATCGACGATTAACACCAACCCGCTACCGCGAACGTCTTCCAGCGGTGATCTCTCTTCACTCACTTGTACGTCGGTGGGTGCGCAGGGCAGCAGCAGCGTCAGGGTGGTGCCCCGTCCCGGTTCGCTGTCGACCCGCAAGGCGCCGTCATGCCCCCGCACGATGCCCAGCACTGCGGGAAGACCCGGTGAATTTGGTGGTGAAGAAGGGATCAAAGATCCGGTCGAGCGTTTCCTTGTCCATGCCGCAACCGGTGTCGCTGATCTCAAGGTAAACGTAATCGCCCTCCGGGAGTTCCGGTGAAAGATAGGTGCTGCGCAGGTACTCCCGTTCGGCGCGCATGACGCCGGTGGAGAGACTGATGACACCACTCTGGTCGCCGATCGCTTCGGAAGCGTTGATCACGAGGTTCATGACGATCTGGCGCAGTTGCGTGGGATCGGCGGAGATGGGTGGCAGGCTTCGCGCGAGATTGAACTTCAGGACGGCCTGTTTGCTGATGGAGACCTCGAGCAACTGCGTCATCTCCTCGACCACCGTGGTCAGCAAAATGGTGCGGACGACGAATCGGCCCCTGCCCGAATAGGCCAGCATTTGGCGGCAGAGATCGGCGGCGCGGATGGAGGACTTTTCGACGTCCTCGAGATAGGGTTGCAGCGGGGAGCTGGAGGTGAGTTCCAACCGGGCGAGATTGACGTTGCCGAGGATGGAGGTAAGGAGATTGTTGAAATCGTGGGCAATGCCGCCGGCGAGCACGCCGAGGCTTTCGAGTTTCTGGGCCTCGAGCATCTTCTGGCCGAGTCGCTCGCGTTCCTCCTGCTCGCGACGGAGCGTGGTCAGGTCCCGGAGAGCACCGAGGATGCGGACGACTTTGCCACCTTCATCCCGCGAGAGATAGGCGCGGTCCTGCACAAAAATCGTCTCTCCGTCCTGACCCAACAACCGATAGTTGCGCGCCCAATGGTTGGCGCCAGGTTCGTCGATGGTCAGTTGAAATGCCTCAAGAACGGCGTCGCGGTCCTCGGGATGGAGTCGATCCTTCCACCAACCGCGCACTTCCTGTGGTTTATCGGGCAAGGGGCCGAGCAAGGTCTCGTGCGGTTGATTCCACCAACAGCTGTCGCGCGCAAAATCCAGGTCCCACATGGCGTCTTGGGAAGCCTCCATGGTGAGCCGGAGGCGTTCCTCACTTTCACCGAGGGCTTCCTGTACCTTGACCCGCTCAGTGATCTCAAAGGCCGTGCCGCCAACCCAGTCCTCGCCTTCGTCACCGGGAAAAGGAAATTTGGAAACGAGCCAGTGCCGCATCTTGCCATCGGCACCGGGAACGCGCTCCACAAGTTCGACCGGCTTGCCGGTGTCCATCACCCGACGGTCGTTCTCTTGGACTGCTCTGGCCACGTCGGGAGGCAGATACGCTTGGTCCGTTTGTCCCAACAACTCGTTGGCCGGGCGTTGGAACATTACTTCAAAGGCGGCGTTGACGTAGCGCAGACGATGTTCCCGATCTTTCACCCAGGCCACCGCCGGGCTGTTGTCCATGAAGCGACGGAATCTCTCCTCGCTGCGTTTCAGTGCATCCTCTGCAGCCTTGCGCTCGGTCAGGTCCATGATGGAACCGATCATTCGTACGACCTTGCCGGTCTCGTCTCGGATCATCAGCCCCCGATCCAGCACCGGGCGAAACTCATCGTCGGATGCCCGAAAACGGTATTCGCCCGACCAATGTTCGCCGCTGCCTTCCAACGCTTTGTCCAAGGACTTCCAGATTCCGTCCCGGTCGTCCTCGTGCAGACGTTCGGCCCACCACTCGAGCGAATGCTTCAACTCCGCCGGTTGATAACCCCATTCGGTGGTGATGCCTTCGCTCCACCAGATCCCAGTCCCAGACAGTGTCGTTGGTGGCGCGGGCGACCCGCTCAAATCGTTCCTGGTTTTCGCGTGACTTGGCGCGCGTGCGCATCTCGTCGGTCACTTCCCAGAACATACCCTGCACTCCGAACGGTTTGCCGTCGCGCAACAGGGGCATCTTGATTACCTGCACGTAACGAACGCTGCCGTCGGGGGCCGGATTCTCCTCGATCAACTCCAAGGGCTGGTTGGTCTCAAGGACGTGTTGATCATCCATCCGGTACTTGTTGGCCAGGTCCGGTGAAAACAACTCTTGATCCGTCCGACCGATGACCTCCTCGGGCTTGCGGCCCAGCAGTTCGCAGTAGGTTTGGTTGACATAAACCACCCGCCCTTGCTGGTCTTTCAGGAATACCGCCTGTGTCAGATTGTTGAGCAGTGGCCCGTACATATCCGCGGGGATTCCGCCTTGTTCTTCACCAGCCATGGAGTGGTTTGAACATACGACCGAGACCGGGCATGGCAAGTAGTTCCCGGCCGGATTACGAAGAATCAGATTCGTGCTGACTTCGGGCTTCTGGCGGTTGCCTACAAGTCCTATTATCCGCGCACTCATGCCAGCAGATCCCACCATTTCCATGCGTCCCTTCGGCAAGACCCGGGACGGCCGCGCGGTCACTGAATATACGCTCGACAACGGCCGCGGATTGCGGGCCGATGTGATCGATTACGGCGCCATCGTGCGGCGGCTTTTCGCTGCCGATCGGCGGGGCAAGGCGGCCGATGTCGTTCTCGGCTTCGACAACCTTCGGCAATACGAGAAGGAATCGCCTTTCTTTGGCTGCGTCACCGGTCGCTACGCCAATCGCATCGCCAAGGGACAGTTCAAGCTCGGTGGGAAAACCTATCGTCTGGCCATCAACAACGGACCCAATTCGTTACATGGCGGTCTGGTTGGTATCGACAAGGCGGTCTGGCATGCCGAGCCGCGCTTCGTCGATGGGCAACCGGCGATCAAGTTCACCCACACGAGTTCGGATGGCGACGAGGGTTATCCCGGGAATCTTGCCATGACGTTGTGGTACGTGCTCACGAAGAAGAACGGCCTCGTGTTCGATTACCGTGCCACCACGGACAAGACGACCGTGCTGAATCTCACGAACCACAGCTACTTCAATCTCAAGGGCGAGGGCAAAGGCGATATTCTCGACCATGAGGTGAAGCTGAATGCCAGTTGCATGACTCCGGTCGACGCCGATCTGATTCCGACGGGCGAGATCGCTGATGTGAAAGGCACGCCGTTGGACTTCACCAAGTTCCATCGCCTTGGCGAACGCATCGACTCTGATCACGAACAGATGCGGCGCGGCAACGGCTACGATCACAACTTCGTGCTCAGCAGCGAAGACGGTTCGCTCGCGAAGGCCGCGACGGTTCGCGAAACCAAGTCCGGTCGCATCATGGACGTCTTCACCACTGAACCCGGCGTGCAGCTTTACACCGGCAACTTTCTCCAAGGCCCCGTCGGTAAATCCGGCAAGGCCTACAGGTTCCGCCATGGTCTCTGCCTGGAATGTCAGCATTTCCCCGATTCGCCCAATCAACCGTCCTTCCCCACGACCGTATTGAAGAAGGGCGAGATCTATTCACAGGTCACCGAATATCGATTCAGCGCGAAATGAAAATTCTTTGTTCCCTGTTCGTTACCGCGACTCTGCTCGCGGCGGCTCCCGCGAAGGACCCGTTGAAAATGAAAGACCCGGACTGGGTCGATGGTCGTTTCAACGATGTCCAACACGGTCGCTTCGTGCACTACTCCTACGGCCTGCCCAAACGCAGGATGCCCAAGGGAATCGCGATCAAGGTCGGCGACAATGCCAAGGGCACGGTCTACTTCGACACGCTGAACTGTGCCTGGGCGGGCGCTTGGACCGATGGCTTCGTGAACTTCAGCGATCGGCGCTTTGGTTTCACCGGGGACGCGAAGCCGGCCGGCGAAATGATTTTTCAAACCGGGGTGGTTCCGGGTGTCGCGGAGAACGGCAGCCTGCAGGATCCTCGCGAACGCAAAACCTCTCCGCTCCCCGTTGGTCGGGCCCGCTACGAAGGCTTGTACCGCCACGGCAACCAGACGATTCTCGAATACACGTTGCGCGGTGTCCGCGTGTTGGACCTGCCTTGGCTCGAGATCATCAATGGCGAAAAGGTGATCACCCGCACCTTGGAGATCGCCCCGACCAACCTCGAGTTGACCATTCCCCTGGCGATGATTCCCAAGCGCGGGATGCTTCGCATCCGTACCCAGCCCAGTACTGGCAGCGAGATCGTGGGCAACCATTCGGTATTGCGCGTGGCCGCGCACAGCGAACCTGTGATCATCAAGTGCTCGTTCTCGCTCGCCAACCTGCCCAGCCCAACCAGGCACGAATTCGACTCACTGGATGCGCTGACCAAGCGCGGATTCAGAACGCTCTGGAATGAGAAGATTGAAACGCGTGGCCGGGTCGGTTTCCCACTTGGCCCCTTCGCAATCGACAGCATTACGCTGCCCTTCAAGAATCCCTACAACGCCCTCTTTTTCGCCGGCGGGCATGACTTCCTTCCCAATGGTGACGCCCTCCTCGGAACGACACACGGCGACGTTTGGCTCCTGAAGGGCATTGACGACAAGCTGCGCAAAATCACGTGGCAACGATTCGCCACCGGTCTTTACCAACCGCTGGGACTCAAGGTCGTCGACGGTCGGATCTACGTTCTGGGCAAAGACCAGATCACGGAGTTGCGTGATCTCAATGGCGACGGTGAAGCCGATCACTATCGCAACTTCTGCAACCTCAGCGAGATCAGCGGCGGGGGTCACAATTATGCCACCTGCCTCGAGACGGATCCCGACGGCAACTTCTGGTTCATTCGTTGCAACGACCGCACACCGCACGGTGGAACTCTGCTCAAGGTGTCGCCCGATGGTCGCTCGATCGAAGTAGTGTCGACCGGCTTCCGCAATCCGAACGGCATGGGCGTGAGCCCGACCGGTGTGGTGACGGCGGCTGATCAACAGGGTGGCTGGGTTCCCGAGACGCGCCTGGACATATGCAAGAAAGGCGGCTTCTACGGCTTCGTTCCCGCATCAAAGCGCGAGACGCAACCCACCTCCTTCGACGGGCCGCTTTGCTGGGTCCCCCGCGTGCTCGACAATTCTGCCGGTGGACAGACCTGGGTCCCCGAGGGCGAATGGGGTCCGCTCAGCGAAAAGATGATTCACATCAGCTACGGCCGTTGTCGCGTGATGGCGATCCTGCAAGACGGACCCAACGGCGGCATGGTCTCTCTTCCCGGTCGTTTTGATTCCGGGGTCATGCGCGGTCGCTTTCACAACGGTGATCTGTATCTGAGCGGACTGAAGGGCTGGCAGACAGTCGGCCTCGCCGATGGTGCCTTTCAACGCATGCGCTTCACCGGCCGCGGACTGTTCATCCCCACCGACTTCGCCGTGCACGTGAACGGCCTCAGGCTTACGTTCAACGAACCGCTGAAGAAGGATCTCGCCGAGGACTTGGGCAGCTATGACGCGGAGATGTGGAATTACAAGTGGAGCAAGAATTACGGCTCCCCGGATTATTCCGTGCTGGACCCGGAGAAGGAGGGCCGCGATCCGCTCGAGATCGCGTCTGCCAGGCTTCTGCCCGACGGAAAATCGGTCTATCTCAACATCCCCGGCATCCGCCCCGCCAACCAGGCCAAGATTGTGGACATCGATCACTCGGTCATGGTCAGTTAATGAGTGCAGGGCGTCCTCAAAATATGGCGACAGATCAGCTGCCCGATTAAACAAATCATCTTCGCGGTACACCTCCATCGTCGCCAGTCCTGCGGCGGCGGCCAGCGGGTGCCCTGAATAGGTATAGCCGTGGAACAGCTC
>JBMYQZ010000183.1:0-9012 GCA_049601855.1 Limisphaerales bacterium
CAAGATGAAGAGCTTCGCCCGCTTCATCACCAAGCCGAAGGTGAAGCGAGCTGGAAGGCCCATTCCGATCACCGGCGTTGCCCAGGCCGGAATGTCGGGTCTCAGCAAAGTCCAATATTGGTTGAATCCGGCCAAGAAAGCTTTGCCGAAGAACGATCCTTACTTCACCACGGCACCGTGGAAGGATGCCGGAATCCTGCCGCCGCCGGAGCGTTGGGGCATGTTTGACAATGGCCGCCTGCCGCACATTCCCAATCAGACGGACAAGGACGGGAACTTTCTCCATTGGCCGCCGGCCAATACGCTCGTTCACTGGGCGACGCTGCTTGAGGATGTGAAACCCGGCAGCTACGAACTGCGCTGTCGCACAGTTGATCGCAATGGCGTGGGGCAACCCATGCCCCGCCCGTTCCAGAAATCCGGCGGCAATCTGGTGCAGATGATACGCCTCCGCGTCTTCGCTTGAGATCGAGCTTGGCTGCGTTCTGCCGACGTTGTTCCATCCCGCATGGCGAAAACCAAACAGTACTGGCTCGTGAAGCAGGAGCCGGAGTCCTACTCGTGGGATGACTTTGTGGCGGACAAGGGCTGTGAATGGGATGGCGTGCGGAATTACCAGGCGCGCAACAACCTGCGGGCGATGAAGAAGGGTGACCTCGTGTTCTTCTATCACAGCGTCAGCGAGAAGCAGGTCGTCGGCATTGCCAAGGTTGCCCGCGAAGCCTACCCCGATCCCACGGCGAAAGAAGGCGATTGGTCCTGTGTCGATTTCAAACCGGTGAAAGCGGTGAGGACGAAAGTCACCTTGGACGACATCAAGGCAGAAAAGAAACTCGCCGACCTGGTGCTTCTGCGAAATTCACGGCTCTCCGTCATGCCGATGACGCCGAAGGAGTTTGAAGTGATTCTGAAGATGGCCGCAACGAAGGTCTGATTTCCTGGGCTTCCGCTACTGGAATGGAGGGACGAGCTCGCGAGTCCGATTGCGTGTGGTAGGAAGAAAGTCGTGCGGACTCGCGAGCTCGCCCCTCCATCGGAAGTCTTCCAATTCTGCCTACTGCCCTCGTCGTGTCGGCACCGATACGGCACCAGACTTGGCGAAGGGATTGGACGGAACTTCGCGCAGAATCCGTTTCACGTCGCTGATGCTGTCGACGGTGCGCGAGACGGGTTTGAGGATCCATCGTTCCGGGAAATCGTAGTTCTCACCCGGCTTGATCTTGACGCGCGGACTGGTCGGGGAGAGTTCAGTCACGGTGCCGTTCCACATGACGCTGAGTGTGTTTCCGCCGTCGGCATAGTCGCCGTCTCTCGTAATGGGGAAGTATTTTACGAAGAGCAGATTCCCGCGCACGTAGGCGATCCATCCCGCGACGCTGTCAGCGCCGATCTTGGCGGGAATGCGGGAGGTGTCGATGATCATGGTGTCGCGGCTCTTCTCCATGTTCTCCGGCAGTTCGTCCAGTTCCTGATAGAAGTAGCGACCGCTGGATTGGCGGAGGAGCGAGCAGCCTTTCTTGAAACGGCTCTTTGGGTTGAGTTTGAAGAAGACGAAACCGCCGCCCTTGCACACCGTGCGATCGCGGATTGAATACTCGGCGACGGATTTCGAGACGTTGGACATGCGTTGCAGCAATCCCAGTTCGCCGGTGTCGTGATCCATCGTCACGCTCTTCAGAATGCGCACGGGGACACCGGTCTCCTGGGGACTCGCGGTGTCCACGGTGTAATCGCGAGGTGAACGCCACGCGTGTTTGCCAAGAACGGTCTGGAATCGACGCGGCAGCCCAAGTGTTTCCGGCCCCAAGTCACACTGGTAACCACCAGCGTAAAACGGTCCCCGAGAATTCGCCAAAGTGCGACCTCTCACCTGCGGATTCAGATAGAGGATGTTGATTAGGTCGTAGCTGTAGTGAACGAGCCGGCCGCCGATATCCGGCACGATCACCGCTTGGTATTGACCGTGCGAATCATTTACGGCCAGGCAATTGGTCCAACCCTCGTAGGGTCCAAAGGTGAGACCGTGAAGGTAAGGAGTCGGTTGACGCGACGGCTCCTGCGCTCTCGCCAAACTCGTGAGCACGATCAGCCAAAGGATATGGGTCCTACCCAAATGCATCGCGTCCGAGCGTATCGACTCCCTTCTTGCGAAACAAGTCGAGCGCTTACTCTCCCAGGACACGCAGGCTGATCCGATTCTGATACACGCCCGGAGCATGCCCCACGCTGTCCCATCCGCGACCAACCGAGGTGCCGGCCAAGGTGATGTTGATCCAGGTCAGAGCACCCGATTCGCTCCGGTTGAACTCGATCGTATTTTCTGGCACGCCCCAACCTGCCGCCGGAGAGAGTTGCGTGCTGGCTTGTGCACTCCAGTCCCGCAACTCCAGTTCGAACGCAGGGCGGTTGTCTTCATAAATGGTAATGACAAGGGGCACTCCCCGCGATAGCCCGCCCGCAGCCAGCGTCTGGAACGGCCCCTTTTCTCCGCTGCTGGCCTCCAGTATTTCAAAACCACCATCCGATTTCAGACAGGCGAATCGCGAAGGCCGGCCCACTGGATAATCGCTCGGCAAGATCTTGATTCGTTCGGGGCAGGGCGAGAAGGCTATGCTTGGCGATTGGCTGCCATAGAGGAGCAAGCCCGTGTAGTGGTTCAGATGCGAATAGATTGGACGTTCCAATTCGGCCGACGCATCGATCAGCAGAGTTTCGTCCGCCATCCCAAGGTTGAGATGCGACCGAACCTCGCTCGTGAAGTCCGCCGCAATTCCATTCGTCCAGCTTCGGAAATCGTTCAACTGAATCCGCCGTGGGCGCTCAGGTGAGAACAAGGTCCAGAATCGATCTGGTGATGTGCTTTGGAACGTGAGGATTGGATTGATCTCCAGCGTGAGTTTTCCACGCGACGCTGTAACGACTCCCGAGAACGGACGAATGGTGAAGCGGTCATCCAGTTTGAAATCGGCCGCATCGTCAGAAGATGGAGATGCAACTGTCGCCGACATCTGCTTCCCACCGAGCGGGATGGTGGCAGGAGCCATGCCTGCTTGCGACCATGGGATGAATACGCCGAGAACGATCGCTGGAATCAGGGTCATCGGACGGATTGGCGTCCGAAGCATGAAGCGGTGCACCAAGGCGGTTACGGTTGTCACCACGATCACGGGAATCATCGCCACCGTGAGCAGCCTGATTCCGAACATGCTGCTTGGGAACAGGATTGCTCCGGTTGCTCCCGCCGAAAGGATTAGTGCGAACAGCGTCAATTGACACCAGCGGAGCAGGGCGGGGCGGGAACACAGACAGGCGATGACCGCGGCACCCGCAAGCAGAAGGAAGAACATCGGAACGAGCACGTTCATCGTAAAGCGCGGGTGCGAAAGCGGAAATCCCCTGGGCATCGCCCACCACCAGAGTGCGGCCGCGACGCCAACGCCGACGAATTGAAAGATCGCCATCAATTCGACGATGCGGGCTCCCCAGTATTTGTGTGCGCCTCGATCCGCCGGTTCCTCAGCGACTGCCCAGGGCGCATCGTTCATGTCTCTACTCCTTCGACTCGGCTTCGGGCTCGTCGTCCTTGGTGGCTTCCGCCGGAGGTTCCTGGTTGGTGCCACGGTAGCTCTTTACCACCCATTCGCTCAGCACCTTGTCCGGTTGATCCACCGTGCTGTCGTCGATGACGAATTTCTTCTGTCCCTGGTTCTGCGCGATGAGGTTGAGGCCGAAATGGAAGTCCTTGAATTTCTCCGCACAGAGGTCGCGGACGGAGAGGTTCTTCTCGAGCGCTTCCTGGACGATCTTGTCCGCGGCTTCGTCGGTGAACTCGATCTCGAAACCGTGGCTGTCCATGAAACGCGCACCGAAATCACGGACGAGCTGATACATCACGCCACGCGCCTGTTTCTCGTGATCGGACAGGAGTTTTTCCAAGGCTGCCTTCGGATCTTTCACGAGATCCGAGTCGACGACGAATCGCTTCACGTCGGTGGACGGCAGCTCGAATTTGAAATTGCGGAAAGTGCGTTCACAGACGGTCATCAATCCGCGTGCCCCGGTTCGCTCCTGTCCGGCCTGGGCGGCGATTTCCTGAAGACCGTCATCCTTGAACAGAACCTCGAGGCCATAACACGCGAAGTCTTCCTCGTATTGGCGGATGATGCTGCCTTCGGAATTCTTCAGGATGTGAAAGAGGTCGTCGTTGTCGAGGGAGTGGCAGACGACGCGCACGGGCAGGCGGCCGATGAACTCTGGTTCGAAACCGTAGTCGATAAAGTCGCGGGTCTGCGTCTGTTCAAAAATCTCTTCACTCTCGATTTCCGGCGCCTGGTTGGAGGCGAAACCGATTGCGGATTCGCGTACGCGTTTGCGGACGAGCTTGTCGAGTCCGTCGAAGGCGCCGCTGACAACGAAGAGAATGTGCCGGGTGTTGATCGTGTTGCCGCCGCCTCCGCGGCCCTGGCTCGCTTCCATCATGGCCGCCATCTGGCCGGCGATGTCGTTCGGTGAGCGCGCGGGGACTTCTGTTTCCTCCATCAACTTCAGGAGATTGGTCTGCACGCCACGACCACTGACGTCGCGGCCACCCTTCGAATCAGGTGCGGCGGCGAGCTTGTCGATTTCGTCGATATAGATGATGCCGTATTCCGCGCGTTCGGTATCGCCGTCGGCGCGTCGGACGAGTTCGCGCACCATGTCCTCCACGTCGCTGCCGACGTAGCCGGTCTCCGAGAATTTTGTCGCATCCGCTTTCACGAACGGGACGCCGATCAGTTCCGCGACGCTGCGAATCAGGTAAGTTTTACCAACTCCCGTGGGGCCGAGGAGGATGACGTTCTGTTTCGTGTAGTTGGTCTGGCTTTTTCCGTCCAGCGCCAAGCGCACATGGTTGTAATGATCGCACAAGGCCACGCTGAGCACCTTCTTCGCCTCGTCTTGCCGAATGACAAAACGATCGAGATGCGACTTCACGTCGCGCGGCTTGTAGTCGAAATCAAAATCGATGGGATCCTTATCTTCCTCCTCCGGTTCCGCTTCCATGGTTGGCGGAGCCTGACCCGGTTGGAATCCGCTCATGTTCACCGACGAGACGCCGGGGAATTGCTTGAGCATTTCTTCGAGCTTCTTTTGAAACTCTTCCGGACTTGGCGTCTGGGGTGGCTTGTCCTCGTTTGACATCGCGTAAAGTAGTTCAGAACGTCGGACGCTCAACCGGAAACTTCGGCGACCGCCTTTTCGAGGCTGGCAGCGTCGGCGACATTGACCGTCGTCACCCCGCGATCGATGCGACGCATGAATCCGGTCAGCGCCGTGCCGGGCCCGAGTTCGATAAAGCGGGTGTAGCCTTCGCCGATCAAACGTCGGATTGAATCTTCCCAACGCACGGAAGCGGTCACCTGTTTCACCAGACGCTCGCGAATCGATGCGGCATCGCCGTGTACCTCCGCGTCGACGTTGGCGATGACCGGCACGGATGTTTCGTTGATCGTGATGTCATTCAAGGCGGCTTCCAATTTCGGTTGGGCCGATTCCATCAAGGGCGAGTGATACGCACCGGCGACCGTCAGCGGCAAGGCGCGCTTGGCACCTTTCTCCTTCGCGAGATCGCAGGCGTCGTTGATCTTGTCGGCGGGACCGGAGATCACGAGTTGTCCCGGGCAGTTCAAATTGGCGAGCGTGGTTCCGGTCGCTTCGCACACGTCCTTCGTCTGGTCGGCATCGAGTCCGATGATGGCAGCCATGCCGCCTTCGGTTGCGTCGCAGGCTTCCTGCATGTAGCGACCGCGCAGGCGAACGACGTTCAAGCCGTCTTCAAAACTCATCGCATCGGCCGCGGCGAGGGCGGTGAATTCACCGAGCGAAAGACCCGCCGTCGCGTCGAAGCTCAGACTGGGTGCCTGTTCCTTGAGGATTTCCATCGCCACCCAGCTCACGAGATAGATGCCGGGTTGGGCGTTTTCAGTCTTGGTCAAATCACTCTCCGGACCTTCGAAACAGATCTTCGTGAGGTCGTAACCGAGCACCTCATTGGCGCGCTCAAACAAGGCCTTGGCGCTCGGAAACGCCTCCGCCAGTTCCTTGCCCATGCCCACGCCTTGGGCGCCTTGCCCCGCGAAAATCAACGCTGTCTTGCTCATAAAGGGCGGGAATAAATAGGAATCGCCGACAAAGGCCAAGCCCCAAACGACTGGCGATTCCCGGGCGCTTTGCTAAACCAGCAGCATGCCCGATGCAAAATATCGCGTCGCCGTGATCGGTGACACCAAGCGAGGCCGCTACGGTCACGGCCTGGACACCTGCTGGCTGGCGATGCCCGAGGCGGAAATTGTCGGCGTTTCCGATCCCGATCCCGCGGGTCGCGCCGCGGCCGGCAAACGCCTGCGCACGAAGAATCTCTTCTCGGACTATCGCGAACTGCTCGACCAGACGAAGCCACAGATCGCCGCCATCTGCCCGCGTTGGTTGGATCAGCATCGCGAAATGTTTTTCGCCTGCGCCCAGCGTGGAATTCACATGTTCATGGAAAAGCCCATGTGCCCCGATCTCGAACAGGCGGATGAGATGATTGCGGCCGCGGAGAAACATGACGTGAAACTCGCCATGGCGCACCAGACGCGTTACAGCCCACGACTAGACGCCGTCAGGAAACTCATTCCCGATGGCGCGATCGGCAAGGTCCTCGAGTTGCAAGCCCGCGGCAAAGAGGATTCGCGCCGGGGAGGTGGTGAAGATCTCTGGGTGCTCGGCAGCCACATGATGAACCTCATCCATACGCTCGGCGGCGAACCGGATTCCTGCTTCGCCACCGTGAAACAAGGCGGCCAACGTGTGACCCGGGAACATGTCAAACCCGGCAACGAAGGCATCGGCCCACTGGCAGGGGACAACATCTTCGCGCAATACGAAATGGCTGACGGCGTTATGGCAACCTTTGGCTCCCAGCGCGCCGTGGGTGGGCGCCCGAGTCGTTTCGGTCTTCAGATCTACGGGTCCAAGGGCATCATCGAAATCCTGAGCGGATACATGCCCGAAGTGTGGATTCTCCAGGACGTCGCCTGGTCTCCCGGCCGTTCCAAGAAGGAATGGCTGCCCGTCAGCAGTGCCGGCATCAACCAGCCCGAGCCCTTGCAGATGAAAGACCCTCGCACCACGGGTAACGTGCATATCTGCCGTGATCTCATCGCCGCCATCAACGACGACCGCGATCCGGAATGCAGCATTCACGAAGGTCGTTGGACGGTCGAGATGATCGCCGCGATCTTCGAATCGCATCGTCTGAACGCACCGGTCACCTTCCCGCTCAAGGAACGACGGAATCCCTTGAGTCTCCTTTGAACGAATCGTTGGTTATTCAGTCAGTACTCGTTAGGTTCAGGCATGCGGTGGTTGGCGATCATTTTACTCATGGTGGGCGGTTTTTCAGCCGCTTCGGCCGCCGTTGATTTCAATCGGGATATTCGCCCGCTTCTCTCTGATCGCTGCTACAAATGCCACGGTCCCGACGCCAACAAACGCGAGGCCAAGCTGCGTTTTGATCAGGGCAATCAATTGCAGACTGAGCGGAAGGAAATCCTCCATCGCATTACCACGACGGACGCCGATGACCGCATGCCGCCGCCGGATTCCGGTCTCGAACTCAGTTCGGCCGAACGCGATCTTATCGCGCAGTGGATCAAGGAGGGCGGAAAGGTCGAAGGGCATTGGGCCTTCGTCGCCCCGCGTAAACCCGTTATTCCGCGCGGCGTCCATCCCATCGATCATCTCGTTCGCAAACAACTGACGACGCACGGTCTCAAGCCCGCGGCAGCCGCCGACAAGGCGACCCGCCTGCGTCGGGTCTGTTTCGACATCACTGGTCTCGGCCCTACGGCGCAAGAAATCGAACGCTTCGAAAACGGTCCTGACTCCTGGCCGCAGATTGTCGATCGCCTCCTTGCCTCGCAGCGCTATGGCGAACGCATGGCCGTCGATTGGCTTGATGTGAGTCGTTGGGCCGACACCAGCGGTTTGCAATACGACATTCCACGCTCCACCTGGCTGTTCCGCGACTGGGTGATCAAGGCTTTCAATCGCAACCTGCCGTACGATCAGTTCATCACCCAGCAACTCGCCGGTGACCTTCTGCCCAACGCGACCACCAACCAGCTTATCGCCACCGGCTTCAATCGCATTCATCCCACCACCTCCGAAGACGGTACGATCGCCGAGGAATACCGCGTTCATTACGTCGCCGATCGCACCATCACGATGGGGACGGCCTTCATGGGGCTCACGCTCGAGTGCGCGCGCTGCCACGACCACAAGTTTGATCCCATTTCGCAGAAGGAGTTTTACAGCCTCTTCGCCTTCTTTAATCAGATGGGCGAAGACGGCCAGGCCATGGGTGAGGTCAATTACACGCCGCCCGGACTTCCGATTCCCACCGCGGAGGAAAATGCCTACATCCGCAAGCTCTACCAGGAATACGTCGGCCTCAATCAACAGCTCAACCAGCCCGATGCTTCGCTCACCGCCGGCCAAGGGCGTTGGGAGAAGACCATCCGTTCCATCTGGAAGCCTCAACGCCCCGGGAAGATGGGTGCCCAGAGTCGTGTCCGCCTGGTTCAGAATACGGACCTGTCGGTCATCTACTCCGGTCAACCGCCGCGTTCGGATGTTTACGGCATCGATCTCGTTCCGACGGAAAAGAACCTCACCGCCCTGCGTCTGGAGGCCCTTCGCGATCCGCGGCTTCCAAATGGCGGACCTGGTCTCGCGCGCAACGGCAATGCTATTCTCACCGGCTTTCGCGTTCGTGTATTGACGGAAGGGGGCGAACCGCAGGAGGTGAAGATCAAGCGGGCCACCGCGAGCTTTTCGCAGCAAGGCTTCCCGGTGGCCAATGTGATCGATGGAGAAAATCAAAGCGGTTGGGCCTTCGACGCGCCGCAGCCGATGGATCATGCCGCGGTATTTGAGTTCGAGGAGCCGATCACGCTCCCTCCGAATTCAGTCCTCAACGTGACGATG
>JBMYQZ010000184.1:0-4479 GCA_049601855.1 Limisphaerales bacterium
TCAATCGCCGCCATTTCTTTGGGCGCTCGGCCACGGGAATCGGGACGGCAGCTCTCGCCTCGCTGCTCGGCCCTTCCGCCTTCGCCGCCAAGAGTCAACCCGGTCGAAGCGGCTTTCCGAATCATGCGCCGAAGGTGAAGCGCGTGATCTATCTCTTCCAATCCGGCGCCCCCTCGCAACTGGATCTGTTCGACTGGAAACCCGACCTGCATCGCCGCTTCGACGAAGACCTGCCCGATTCCATCCGCAACGGTCAACGTCTCACCGGCATGACCTCCAAGCAGAAACGCTTCCCGGTTGCGCCTTCGGTCTTTGAATTCAAGCCACGCGGCAAGTCCGGCAACACGATCAGCGAATTGCTCCCGCACATGCATTCGATCGCGGATGACATCTGCCTGCTCAAATCCATGCACACCGAGGCGATCAACCACGACCCGGCGATCACCTTCTTCCAGACCGGTTCGCAGATCGCAGGCCGGCCGAGCATCGGCTCGTGGTTGTCATATGGACTGGGTTCGATGAACTCCGATCTGCCGTCCTTCGTCGCGATGATCTCCGCCGGCACCGGGAGGCCCGGCGGCCAACCGCTTTACGACCGCCTGTGGGGCAGCGGCTTTCTCCCAACCACGCATCAAGGCGTGAAGTTCCGCGGTGTCGGTGACCCGGTACTTTATCTCAATGATCCCAAGGGCATCGATCGCAACACCCGTCGTCGCATGCTCGACGACATCGCCGCGATCAATCGCATCAAGTTGCAGGAATACGGCGACCCCGAGATCGCCACGCGCATCGCGCAGTACGAACTCGCCTATCGCATGCAGACCTCCGTGCCCGACCTGACCGACTTGTCTGACGAACCGGATCAGACCTTTGAGGAGTACGGCCCCGAGTCCCGCAAGAAAGGCACCTACGCGAACAACTGCATCCTCGCCCGGCGCCTCGCCGAACGTGACGTCCAGTTCATTCAGCTCTTCCACATGGGCTGGGACCAGCACAAGACGCTGCCCAAACAGATTCGCGGCCAGGTCTACGACACCGACCAGGCGACCACGGCGTTGTTGCAGGACCTCAAGCGCCGTGGATTGCTCGACGACACGCTCGTCATTTGGGGCGGCGAATTCGGCCGCACGGTCTACAGTCAGGGCACACTGTCGAAGGACGACTACGGTCGCGATCACCATCCCCGCGCCTTCTCCATCTTCCTCGCTGGTGCCGGCATCAAACCCGGCATCACCCATGGCAGCACGGACGACTACGGTTACAACGTGGTCGAAAACCCCGTGCACGTGCACGATCTTCACGCCACGATTCTTCACCTCCTCGGCATCGACCACGAACGTCTGACCTACAAGTTTCAAGGCCGGCGCTACCGGCTCACGGACGTGCACGGAAAACTGGTGAAGCCGATCCTCGCCTGAGGCTCGCCCACGCGCGCCACTACCATTCCCACGCGGAATTCTTGATTCAGGGCGCGGACTTGGTGACGCCGAGGGCAACCTTCTGCTCGGTCGACTCGAGGTAGGGTCCTTGGTCGACAATGAGCGAATAGGGTGCGCCCATGCGTTCGAGATTGCGGAGGTCGATACTCTCCAAAGTGGAGGATTTCAGGCGCAGGATGCGTCGGCGCGAATTGTATTCGATGTCGGCGATGAAGGTCTCCTTGCCTTCGCGCGTGCGGAACTTGGGTCGCAGCGGTCCCCAGGCGCGAATCGGGGCCTGGCCAAAGTCAGCGATAAGGTTGGCGCCATTGACGGCCCGCACCTCGTACTCCGGCCGATCAGGGGTGTGGTCGGTGTATTGCACAATGATGTTGGGTCGATGAAAGGGATTGTTCCGATAGGTCTCCATGCTCATTTCGAGCGGCGTGCTGGCCACGAGTTTGCCGTTGGCGTAGATCAGGTATTGCGCGACGCCCGACTCGGGATCGTGGACGCCGTTCCATTGCAGGACTGTGCCGTCCGGACGGGGAGCAATGCGAACCGTGGTGATGACCGGCGGCGGGGTGATATCGAGCGGCTGAACCTTGGCCTGGAGGGTCAGGCTCTTGAAGTTGTCGACGCTCACCACCTCCATCACACCCTTGCCCACGTCGGCGTTTTCGAACGTGGACTTGAACACCAGGCTGCCAAAAGGAAGATCGAGGCGCGCGTCTTCGGCAATGCAGTGATCCATCACCAGTGGATTGCGAGTCTGAACGATCGAGTAGTAACCGCCGAAGGTGCAGTGCGAAATCGTCGGAATGCCTTCCACTGCGATGGCGAGCGGCGCCCCGGCGTCGGTCGGATTTTCGAATTCCAGATGACTCAGGGTGACGATGCCGTGGCCGTTGACCTGCAGGGCGGCATATTGCGAACCGGGAAAACCAATCTCGGTCAGTTTGCAGCCCTGGATGAGATGTGACTTGCCGCCCAAGATACGCACGGCCTGCCCTTTCACCTCTTCGAAAATACAGTTCTGGATCGCCACCATGCCTTCCTCGTTGCTCATCACGAGGTCGATGGCTCGCTCCCGAATCTTGCGAAAACGACAGTTGGCGAAGTTGAGACGCTTGACGCGAAGTCCGGGGCGTTTGCCGCGAGCACTCATCCAGACGGTGCTGCCGCGCAACCTGCCAACGGTAACGGCATTGCGGCAGTTGACGAATTCACAGCCCTGGTAGACCTGGTCGGCGAAGGCGTGAACGTTGATGGCCGATTCCTGTTGTTCCTCGAAACGCGTGCGCAGGATGAGGGCATCCGCCGTATTGGTCTTGCCGCCCGCACCGGCCTGGCTGTTGTAACCGTACTTGCCGCCCTTCACGGTAAGATTGATCAGGCCCCGGCAATTGCGGGCGGCACAGTCGATGTTCGTCGGCCAGGTAACGAGCGTGCGGTCCATGCCTGCCCCGAAGATGAGCCCGTTGGTGATGGTGGTATCAAACTCGTAGGCACCCTGCCCGAGGAAGACATACTCGCCCTGGTTCAAGGCCTTCACGATGTCGGCACCTTCGCGGCCGGTGAAATCCTTCACCTCCACACCATCCAGAAGGGGCGGCGCGGAACGAATGTCCTGCAACTGCACGAAGATCGGCTTCGGAACGTTGGGGCCAAGCAACGGGAACGCCGCGTTGGCGTTGGTGCCCGTGCTCTTGACTTCCGGTGCCGCGCGATAGCTCCAATCGAGCCGGAAGACATTCACGGAGTCGGCAAAGTTCATCGTGAAGCCGGCGCCTTCCGCGCTCCATTCCTGCAGGAAGGGATCACGGGCGAGGATGCCGTCGCCGTAGTGCAGCCCCGGCAGATTACGCCGCGGACCGACGCTCCAATTATGCAGACCACCGATTCCGATCAGGCGATTGCGTTGACCACCAACACGAGCGACCGCACCACGAAACGGCGAGTAAGGACTGTTGTGCCCCCATTCCTGGTGCTTGGCGTATTGGATCTTGTCAGGCTGTCGCAGATAACCGGCGTTGGCCGCCACGCCACCGAAGGCCGTTCCCAGGAGCACGCAGTCGATCCCGTAATTGATGTCCACCACCGGATTGGCCCAGACGTTCCCGATCGTGCTCACGTGCGACACCGTCACGCCGACACCGCGCATGATCTGGATCGGCGTCCAGGCCGTCTGGTTGACAGTCAAGGGACTGATGATCTGCGAGTGGTAGCCAGGCGAGTTGGTGTCCGTGCAGTTGAAATGAAATACGGGCGGCCAGGCCATGTCCCACTTGAGTTCGTCCCCCCTGGGTTTGAGCACCGGCTTGTGCACGGTCACACCCCGCGCAAAGCCCTTGAACTGCACTTGCGGATAATCTGTTCCGGACGGATCGATCTCCTGCCCGCCGTAATACATGGAGACCGCATCAGCATGATTGAGCACCGTCGCCGGACCATGCGAACGATAGAATGCGCAATGATCGAGCCGACCTGATTCCTGTTTGAAAGTCAGGGGTGAATGCCAGAAGAACTGGCACTCCACCATGTCGGCCTTGATCGTCCAGTTCGCGGTGCCACCGATGAACTGCACGTTCGTGACCGCGCTTTCGAGCAAGACGTCCTCAATCTCCTCCCGATCAAAGACCACGACATCGCCAGGTTGCGCAGCTTCGATCGTTGCCTGCGCCGTCCCCAGTTCGGAAACGCGCCGAACCAGGCCGTACGACAACAACGGCTCGGCCGGGCCGATCGTCAAATCGTGTGGATAAGCCGGAGGTTGTTCCTGCTGCACGATCCCTGCGGGCGGCGGCACTTCTTCCACTGGCGGCACATAAGCGGGCGGAACGTTGCCACCCGGTTGCGTCGGTTGCGCGACCACTTTCTCTTTTGGATTCAACAACTGCCAACCGCCGGCGATCATGATGGCGATCGCCCCAATCCACCCCAGGATCGGCAAGAGCGGGAACTCGAATTTGACGACCCGCTTCTCCGGGCCCATCTCCTCGATCATCTCCTCGAAGTCAGGGCCGGTAATCTCCTTCTTCTTCGCGGTCTTACCGGTTTG
>JBMYQZ010000184.1:4489-9012 GCA_049601855.1 Limisphaerales bacterium
TGGCGGCGGAGCGGGCGCCGCGGTGGCCTTTGCCTGCGCGGCCGCAACGACCGCGGCAGTCGGAAGCTCAAGCTTGGGAAGCGCTTTCTTCTTACTACGGCCCATGGCTCCTCCCGGAGTCGGCGCCTGAGGTTCATCCTTGAGCAGGACCTTCATCTCGACGTCACCCAGGCGCAACGTGTCGCCGTGTTCGAGAACGGCCTGGGTCACCTGTTCGCCATTGACGAAGGTGCCGTTGCTGGAGCCGCGATCCTTGATGCGGGCGCTGCTCTTGTCCGACATCACGAGGATGTGTTGCGTCGAAATCGACTCATCCGCCATGACGAAGGTGTTCTGCAGTCCGCGCCCAAAGGTCGCAGGTCCGCCGGGCAGATCAAGGGTTTGCCCGGCTTTGGTGCCGTTTTTGACTAAGAACTTCGCCATCTAAATCAGGGGAATGTGGCGCGAACGCTATTCACTCGCCGGAATGGGGTCAATCCGAACTACGCACATTCACCACCCACCAGAGCTTGGGACCGGCCTCGTAGTTGCGCAGGAATTTCAATTGACCGTTTTGCTGAATCGCGTGAACGCCGAGCAGACCGTTGGCCTGGCCGGCCACGAGCAGGAACTTGTCCCCAGGCGTCACGGAAAGCGAACGCACGACCGTACCCACCGCTTGTTGTCCCAGCGACTTCATGCGCCCGGACTGTTGGTCGATGCTGATCATCGCGATCGAATTATGGCCGCGATTCGCGACAAAAGCAAAACGCCCATCAGTGGTAAGTTGCACATCGGAAGTGGAATTCCGGAGCCCGGCGTCGGGAAGCGTGGACAACGTCTGCATTCTCTTGAGCGAGCCATGATCGGCATTGAAACGATAGCTGCTGAGACTGTCCCCCTGCTCATTGCCGACAAACAACCACTTGTTGTTCGGATGGAACTGCAGATGCCGGGGACCGTATCCAACCGGCGTGGCAGTCTCCGGCGGCTCCAACGCCTGCAACCGCGCTCCGTCGAAACGAAAGCCAAAGATTCTCTCAGGTCTCGTGTGCGGCACGTAAACAAAGCGATTCCCACGATCGATCAAGATCGCGTGAGCGCGTTCCCTCGTCTCAATCACCTGGGGCGGAGTGGCAGACAACGCGCCGTTGCGTTGCAACGGAACGGTGAGCACTTTGCCGCCACTGTAAGAGGCCAGAAACAACACCTTTCGCTGACGATCCGTGCTGATATACGACGGCGACACACCCACGCCGACTTTGCCGAGGGAACGAAGTTCACCCGTCCGTGGATTGATTTGGTAAGCACCCACCGACTTGGCTTCGCGGAAGCCGATGTAGAGCACGGTTTCCTGCGGACCGACGGTCATCACCGCCGGCTTGGCCCCGAGGGGAATGCTCTTCTTCTCGGTCAACTCTCCGGTCTCGTTGTCCAACCGATAGCGGATCAGCTCCACCTGCGAACTGGGCGTCGTGTAAACCCAACGGTGGGCACCTTGCACAGAGATCGCGCAGAAAAGACCAAGCACCAGTCGAAATGTCATCGCCCGTAAATATCGGAGCCCCGCGACGGGTTCAACCCTTCGCTCGACGTTGCGCTTGAATTCGATCGCGGGATGCCGCGTCATTGCGCGCATGTTGATCTTCGACGCCCACCTCGATCTCAGCCTCAACGCCATCGAGTACAACCGCGACCTGCGCAAGTCGATCAGCGAGATCCGCGCCTCGGAGAAAGGCATGGACGATCTCTGGGGTCGCGGCAGCGGCACCGTCACCCTGCCGGAAATGCGCCAGGCCGGCATCGGGCTGTGCGTGGCCACGCAGATCGCCGGCTGCATGAAGCCGCCCGCACCCGTCGGCGCCTGGGACACGCCTCCGCAAGCCTGGGCCATGACCCGTGCACAGTTGGCCTGGTACGAAGCGATGGAGGAGGAAGGCCAGATGCGCCAGGTCCGCGACTGGCCGCAGGTGGAAGCCCATCTCAAGGAATGGAATGCCGATCCGCAGAATTGTCCGATCGGTTACATCCTCAGCCTCGAAGGTGCCGATTCGATCCGCACGCTCGCGGACCTAGAAACCTCCCACGGCCAAGGATTGCGCGCACTCGGCCCGGCGCACTACGGCAAGGGGCGCTACGCATTGGGCCACGACGAGTCCGGTCCGCTCACGGACATGGGACGCGACCTGTTGAAGGAGATGGACCGACTCGGAATCATCCTCGATGCCACCCATCTCTGTGACGAAACGTTTTGGGGCGCGATGGATGCTTTCGCCGGCCCCGTTTGGGCCAGCCATCACAACGCGCGCACCTTGGTTGACAATCCGCGCCAGTTGAACGACGACCAGATCAAGGCCTTGGCCGAACGCGGCGCGGTGATCGGTTCCGCTTTCGACGTTTGGATGGTCGCACCCGATTGGAAACGTGGCGTCACCGTCCCGGCCGATCGACCGGACGCAACGATGGAAGCTCTCGCCAATCACGTTGACCACATCTGCCAACTGCTTGGCACCAGCAAACATTGCGGCATCGGCACGGACCTCGACGGCGGCTTCGGCAACGAACAAACGCCCGGCGACCTCGACACCATCGCCGACTTGAAGAAGTTCCGTGAAATCCTCGCAAAGCGCGGCCTCAGCGAAGAGGACCTCGACGGCATCTTCCACCAGAACTACCTCGACTTCCTCCAGCGCGCCTGGACCTGAACATGGACGATCCCAACCGCAAGCTCTTCCATACGGCCATGACCGAAAGCGCGGATCTGCTTTCCGTGATGCTCGAGAATCACGGCATCAAGTCACACCGCGAAATCGTCGATCCCGAGTTGGACGAAGACGATTTGAACCAGGAAGTTCGCATCTACGTTGCGAAAGACGACTATGACCGGGCCTACCACCTTTTCTTCGGCGATGGCGAATGGACTCAAGGCAACGAGATCTGAGTTGTCGCGGTGGACGGTCTCGTTGATAACACGCTCATGAAACGCTTCGCACGGTTAAGTCTTTGCCTCGCCCTTCTCAGTGTCGTCGCAGCAACCCCAGCGCAATCTCCCGATGACTTGATCGCCCAGGTGAAAGCGCTCAAGCAGGACGAAGTCGCCTGGCGCAAGATCGGGTGGCGCACCTGTCTGCTCGAAGGCTTGGCCGAATCACGCGCGAAAAAGAAACCTATCGTCCTGTGGATCTTCATCGATCGCCCCATCGATGACGAACGCTGTTGAGTGTTCGCCAGCGCCGCCCGTGAGGTGGTCTTCTCCAATCCCGCAGCCGTCCGCCTGATCCAACGCGACTTCATTCCCGTCGCCCTCAAGGCCGCCTTGGTGAACAACCCACCATCCGGCCCGGAAGGCCGATTCTACGCCGAGATAAGTCGCAGCAAACCTGCGCCCCAAGGCATCTGCGTCGCCAACTCGGACGGCAAAGCGCTGGCCTGGGCGTTGTCCTTCAACGACGACGGGCAAATTCCAAAGTTCCTCCAGCACGCGCAATCGCTCTACCAAGAATCTCCCGACGCATCACGACCGGTCACTACCGAGCGATACATGCAGTTCCCCGGCAATCGCCTGTCCGATGTCGCTGACACCCGACCATCAATGCCGGCGCTCGCACATGGAAACGAACGCTGTCCCGGCAAACCGGCCGTCGAGAAAGGAACGCTGGTCGGTCGCATCATCGGCCGCGCCTTGGACGAAAACGGTCTGCCCTTGGCCGACACCTTGCGCCAAGAGCATTACCTGGAAGCCCGTGTGCAAATCGCACCGCCGCTGCAACGGGAATTGACCCGCGCCGCCCAGGGCGCTGACGAATTCGCCCTCCCGGAAGCCTTCGTCCGCACCCTGGTGGAACCGGCCTATCTCGGGCAACTCGACGTCAACCCGCTCGCCCCGAATCCGGGCGGTGTCAGCGAAAGATTCGAAGCCGTCATGGTCGCCAAGAAACACGATACCGAGAGCGGCATCCGCCTGCAGATCACCGGCGAATCGGACATTGCCGGCGGCCAGCAAAAAGGACGCTCGGCGCCCGGCGACGGACGTCAATGGGAACACCGGGTGACCTTGGGATGGGAAGGGTTCATCGACATCAAGGGCGATCAGATCACCCGCATCGTCATGCTCGCGAACGGGCGGGAACGTCTGCGCTGGGGGCACCGTGGTCTGTTCAACACGCGTGAACCCGCCGCCGCACACCTGATGGCCGGCCACGCGATCAAGCTCAATTGCGGCGCCCGCTACGGACTCATCTGCGAACCCGCTCCTGATCACGAGGTCGTGTCCCGGGCCCGGGTTCAATCCATCGCTCGCGGCCCCCAACGAAGGCAGAACATTCGCACCAAGGTCGAGCGAGTGCAGGCAGGCATCCGGCGTCACCAAGCCGCCAAACGCGACCTGGCTCCCGTCAGCGCCCTCATGAAACAATTCGGCCCCCTCATGCGGAAACAGCAATTCGGCAAAGCCGAAGCGATCCTCGATCGCACGCTGAAACTCCTCGAATCAGGCGAGAGCGGAACGGAATGATTGGAGCTTCGTTGCCAACTCCCCGTCACTG
>JBMYQZ010000185.1:0-8997 GCA_049601855.1 Limisphaerales bacterium
TGCCATTCGTCTGCGCGGAAACGCGACTCTCTCGTGCGATCCAGAGACACCAACTGGGGTTCAGATTTGGGCCGGTGTTTGGGAGATGGATGGCCGCGACCTGAACATTTCGATCGGTGATCTCGAGATGCATGGAAACAAGTTTGAAAAGGAAGTGAGTGGGAAGACCGGCAAGGCGGTCGGGGCCGGTGTCTCGGTGATTCGATTGACCGGCAACGGAGTGAGCACGATCAAGGCTCGAAAGTTGAACTTCGTCGATGCGGCCGCAATTGACGTGAGCGCATTGAACGTGCCGATGGGAACTTATCAGCTGATCGACGGTACCGGGATTGCGGGAAGCAAATTGACGCTCGCTCACGGCACTGATCCCGCGAAGTGGTCCCTGCGATTGAATGCCGCGGACGGTGATGTCTTTCTTGAGCGGCGCTGAAAACGGACTATTCCAGATCTTTTCGCTCCGCGCAGTACTCCAAGATCTTGAGATAGGTGAGACCGCGATTGTAGGGATTGGGATCAACAATGTCGGATTGCTGGCGCAGGAGACCCCAGAGTTCACGTTGTTGGTTGCTCATGCCGCCGAGGCGTTTGGGGAAGTGTTGAGCGAGCGTCTTGTCGACGGGAATGCCTCGGGGGGCCGGCATGGCGTCGATCTGCTTGAGCAATTCGCCTTGTTTGGATAGGTGCCACTTTTGGCGGATGTAGGCGACTTGGTGATGAGAGAGAACAACCTTCTCGAGTTTCACGCCTTGGCCTTCGGCAAGAGCGTCGTCGGGGATTTCGAGCTTGATGACGCTGCCGCGACCGCGTTCGTTGTGGCGGGTGGGACCATTGGAACTGCAGGTCCAGATGTTCCCTTCTTCGTCGAACTCGATTTCGCGTGTGTAGGTGACGCGGGTAGGCAGCGGGATCGTGATGAGGCGTTCGGTCTTGGGGTCGAAGCGATTGAGCGTGTCGTCGCCGGTGCCGCAGATCCACACGTAACCGTTCGGGTCAATGTTGAGCGCGTAAGGAATCTGGTTCTCGGCATCGGGAAGCGCATAGGTGATCCATCGTTCGGTCTTGGGATCGAACTTGCCGAGAACGCCGGAGCCAAATCCGGGGACCCAGACAATCCCGTCCTGTGCGACGTGCAAACGGCGTGGTCCGCGGAAAGGTGGGTTCCATTCCTTGATGTTGCCATTGGGGACGTTGGGATCAAGGCGGCCAATGCGATTGGCGTTGAGCTTCGAGTACCAGACCATTCCGTCAACGGGGGAGAAGTCCAGACCGTAGGGCGTGAGGCCGCGGGATTCACCTTTGCCGGCGGCGACAGCCTGGTTCTTTTCGAGGAGATGATACTCCTTCACGTACCCGGTCTTGGGGTGAATCGAGAAAACGGAGTTTCGGCCCGCATCGGTGTACCAGATCAGGCCTTTCGGATCCTTGGGATTCACCCGCAAGGTGTGCGGATAGGAACCACGACGAGCGGGGGCTTCGGCGCTGGAGTAGAGGGTGATGTCCTTGGTCTTGGGATCGAACTTGCCCATGTGACCGGATCCACAAAGCGTGACCCAATAGTTACCGGCGTTGTCGGGTTCAATCGAGTGTGGACCGCCCGCTCCTCGCGGCATGCGAAAGACGTTGCGGGAGCCGGTCTTGAGATTGACCTCGACGATCGCGTTCTGGCCCATGTCGACGGCGTACATGATTCCGGGCGGGCCGGGTTCGAGGTCGTGGACGTTGGCCTGCATGAACTTGCCGACATCCCACTCGGTGATCTTCACCTTGGAGGCGTAACCAGTCGGTGCCGCGGGAGGAACAAATTTCGGCCATTTCGAAACCGCATCGTCGGTGTAGGTCGCAAGCAGGCGTTTCACGATGTCCTTCTGCGTGTGTTGATAAAGACCGCCGAAACCATCCATGCGCGCCACCATCGTTTCCCAATCCACCGGTTTCTCCGGCGTGCGAAAACCAAGCGTGCCGACCTGATGGCAATACATGCACATCATCTTGAAGTTCTCTTTGTCGCGCTGGCTCTTCCACTTGAGCATGCCGAAGGCGGAAGTGCCGGGGCGTTGCAGTTGCAACTCCTCGCCGACCGCGGGGTCCATTTTGACGGCCACGATGCCGCGACCCGGTTTGACATCGTCGTACCATTCGTCGAGTTTGCCGGGAAGCCGCGCGCGCACCTGGAATTCCGCATCGCGCAAGCCGGTCAGTTCGAACGAGCCGTCGGTCTGGCTGAACACGGAGGTGTTCATCTCCATGTCCTCGTCGAAGACGGTGATCATCACACCCTTGAGTGGCTTGCCATCGGCGTCCACCGCCGTGCCGTGAATCGCGACTTTCCTGCTCTCCTTACGTCCTTCCCTCTGCGTGAAGGCACGGCTGGACTGCGGTTGACCGTAGCCATCACCGCCGCCCGCCCGGCCCGGTTTTTCGCCGTTCATGACGTAGAAGAGAATCTTCACGAAAGACAGACCGTCATTTTCCATCTTCGGCTGCAGGCGACGCTTTTGCTGCCACAGATGCCCCACCCGTCCGCGTTGCTCATCGCTCAGCATTGCCATGCGCTCGTCGACCCAAGCCTGGTGTTTTGAGCCCAGGTATCTCTTTGGGGGGGGCTGTGCTTCAATCTTGTTCAGCAAGGCAACCAATGGCCCGTCCTGGGACTTCGCGTGCTTGAGCCCTTCGACGTATTTCCTCACTGCGGCCTCGTCCTCCGGGAAAGCTGCGAGATAAAGATTGATGGACTCCTCGAAGGTGATCTTCCTGGCTTCAACGAGCTCGCCCAGTCGCACCTTGAGTGCATCGCGGGAAGATTGTTCCTTCGCATCCTGTGCCTCTGCACCAGAGGCAAGGATCAAAGCTGAGACAGCAACAACGAGAAATCGGAATTGGTTCATGAGCGTGGTCACGTCCGAACTCCAGTCTGAGTTGGGACTGTTACATTTCACGGCGAATTGGGTTGTCCCGGCCGGCGAATTATAGTTCATTCCTGCCACCCCATATGAAATCCATCGTCCGAATCTCCTTCGCTCTCGCGCTTGTTTTCACCTCAGGTTGTGGTGACAAAACCCCGGATTCCCCAGCGTCGGCGTCCTCTCCCATGCAAGCACCGGAAGCGCCGGAGACCAAGGCCGCAGGAACAAAGAAGCTCGAGGAAACTCAAATATCAGCCGCCTGGGAAGGCGAGGTCGAGAAGTTGAAAGCGTTCATCAACGGTGGTGGAAACATCAACGCAACCGGTCCCAATGGTAACACGATGCTCAACTTATCCTCCGTGACCGGCAAGAAGGAGGTGGCTTCCTACCTGATCACCCAAGGTGCGGACCTGGAACTCCGCAACAACGAGAAGAACACTGCCCTGTTCACCGCTGCGTTCTTTTGCCACCCCGAAATCGTCACGCAACTCATCTCCAAGGGCGCCGACGTGAATGCAAAGGACAAGAACGGCTCGACACCGTTGGATGTCGCCACGGCACCCTGGTCGCCGGAATTGAATGGTATCTACAAATTCATCGACGGGTTGCTCAAGCTGGACCTCGACCTCGAACGAATCCAAAAGACCCGAGGAACAATCGCCAAGATCCTGACGGAGAACGGCGGGAAGAAGGCTGCCGAATTGTAGCCTACGGGGCACGGTTTCGATTCACGAACTTGCCGAATTCGGTCAGCAACCGCAACGGCACGGATGCTTCACTACTCATACCGCCGTCGAGATCGATGCGAGCGTCAATCTCGGCACCCTCGGGGTCGAGGATCTCCAGAGTCTTGATCGTCTTCAGCGAGGGCTTCCTTTGATTCACCAAGGTCTGGATCATCAACTCGACCAGGTTGAAGCGCGCGAGGATGACGGTGTTGGTTCCCGCTTTTACAGCTGGCTTGATCGGATTCTTGGAGGGCTGGATCACCTTGTCCACGGGCAGGCCGCTGGCGTAGTGCATCCGTGACCCTTGCGACGCGAACTCGAGGTTGACCACGCCTTCGGGCCAGATGCGTGACACGGTGAACTGTTTGCCGGCAAAGACGGGTGAGTCCTGGTTCAGCGTCGCCTGCAGACGATCAACCTTGAACGCGCCGGCATCGCGCACATCTTTCTCCACCTCGATCTTGGAGTAAACTTGGTGGGCACTTTGCCCGGGCGCGGAGCATGCGGGGGATGAATTCCAGCAACCGACGCTGAATGGCGGCCGCGTTCTTCTTCGCGAATTGATACACGGCGGCGGTCTGATATTTCCGTCGCCAATCCACCGCCATCGCGACGGACACCGGTAACATGGCATTCAGCAAGCCTTCCGTCTCCGCCATGAACTGCGCGTCGAATGCCTTGCCGCTCGCTTCGCTGCCATCTTGGATGGCCTTCAGGAACGATTTGCGCAAATGACTGTCACCTTCGATGTGCGCGGCCACCACCACCGGGAGGTCCGCATCATAACGTTGAATGAGTGAAGACAGATTGCTTTTCGATGGCTGCACCATCCGCGCGAACTCAGTCCCGGGAACGGCATCCACACGATCACGAAACAACAGACGATCCTCCTCCACGTCGAGCGTGATCGTCACCTGTTTCGTACCCTTCACGATCGCAGTGGCGAGATCCAGGTGCATGGCGAGCAACTCATACGCGCCGGGCAGCAACATCGCCGTCTGCACGCGTTCATTGCGCTTGGCCGCGGGTTTGAACTGCTCGGCCAAGGAAGCCTGGGCCAGCATCACTCCCAGTCCGGCGAGTTGACGCAGTTGGTCGTCCATAGAGAATACCACGGACACATCATGCTCAAGTTTACGCGGTGCGATCTTGGCCCAATCAACGGTATTCTTGAGATCCAGATCACTGAGGGGATTGTTGCGATAGACGCTCCGGATCAGCACCGCGTAGTTCCCGGATTGGACGACCTTGTGACGCGCCCTGAAATCGCCTCCCGGCAAGGCCTCGGCGAAGGCGGTGTAGTTGGTAACCGGGATGTAGAAGGCGTACCAAGTGCCGAGCAGCGATCCGACGTCGCGACTCTGGTAGGTCGCGTGATGCCACGGCAAGGTTCGGTCCGTTCCAGTGCTCATCGCTGCGCCCAAGTCGCCAAAGATCCCGCCTTTCCTGGTCTTCGACGATCCGGGTTCATAGGCTTCGGCGATCTTGACCGAGGCCCGAATCATCGTGCCCAGATCACGGGTGGAAATGGTCAGGACAGGGGCCGTTTGACTGTGTCCGCTGATCACCACAAACAGGCCAAGCAATAGCAACGGGATTTTCATGGATCGGCTTTCAGGCTGGATTGCCCGTCGGCCGAAGTAAAACCCGAAAACATTGATCCGGAGGAACCGTGGGCTACTGTTCAATCAGTCGAAAGGGATCGATTGAAAGAAGGGGAGAAAACCTATCTGGAAGCCTGGCTCGAAGTCGCGGGTGAAGAACCAGAGCGTCTTGGTCACTACCGCTGGCTCGGCGGCAGGCGTGGCGGCGCAGTGTCCGCCAGGAGTCCGCGTTTCACCAAAGAGGGAGCGGTGGTGAGGCGAGTCTCGCCCGAAAGGATCATCCTGAAGAACTACTCCCGGCACCCGGTGTTTCTGAATTCCAAGGCGGTTGAACTCTTTGCGTCGCTGAGTTCCGGCGACATGATTCGGATCGGCTCGACCGAGGTAAGAATCCGGACCGAGCGAAAGCCCGCCCATCGACTCGACGAACTGTTCATCATTGATTGGGACGGTTTCCTCGACTCCTTCGAACGCGCGAAAAGGAATCGTCCGCGGATTGCCTCATTCGCGGTGATCCGACCCGACGGATCGATTCTCAAAAGCTCACCCGATGCGCGCCGCATCCTCACCATGATGTTCGATTGGAATGAAGGTGATGCCGTTCCGTCTGAGTTGTTCGACTGGATCAGGAAGGGCGAGTCGGGACATTTGATCAAGGTCCGCAATCATCTCTACTTCAAGATCGAGCGGACTTCGATGGCGGATGGCGGAACGGTGATTCTGCTGGAAGATCTGCGTCTGTGGGATGGCACGGAATGGATCAACAATGGCAATCAAGGCCGGCCCTTCACCGCCGCCGAACGCGATTTCCTGCATTGGAGTCTGCACGGCAAGAGCGTTCCGGAGATCGCCACGATTCTCAATTCGAGCGAACGGCAAGTTCAGAAACTCTCGGCGAGCGCGATGGAGTGGTTCCGATCGGACAATTACGCTGACCTGCTCCGTTGTGCGCTGGCCAAGGATCCAACGCGTTGCCCGTGGTGGGTTTACCGAGACCCTGCCTAGCCGGTATGCGTGCCGGCCCAGTGAAGCTTGGCGCCGAGTGTCTGAAAGAAGGAGTCACCCGCGAGGTGCAGCAGCCGAACCGCTTTACGCGAACGCCTGATCGTGACCGATTCGCCCTTGGCAATTTTGGCCAACAGGATGCCATCGGCGGAAAGGTGGGTTTGCGGGCTGTAGGTCCGGGCTTCCACCTCGATCTCAGAATTCAAACTCAGAATGACCGAGCGATTCGAAAGCGTATGCGGGCAAATGGGCGTGAGCGTAAACACCTCCGCGTCCGGACTTACGATGGCGCCACCCGCGGCGAGTGAGTACGCCGTTGAGCCGGTCGGTGAACTCACGATCAAACCGTCGCAACGATACGTGGTGAGCTCGTTACCGTTGACGCGGACATCGATTTCGATCAGGCGCGAGCCTTCCCCGCGCGCGACCACAAAATCGTTCATCGCCAGCGAACTGACCGACCGATCACCCAAGGTGCGAACAACCTCGATCAGCGGCCGTGTCTCGGAGCGCAGTTCACCCGCCCAGATCTTCTTCAACGCCACCGCCAGATGATCCGCTGAGATGGTGGTCAGAAAACCCAGTCGCCCGGCATTGATGCCGATCATCGGAGTGGCGATACCGGCAACGTCGCGGGATACGCCCAGGAACGTGCCGTCGCCACCAATGATGATCAACAGGTCCACGGCCCGGGCGAGTTTCTTCTTGGTCGCATGCGTCGCGACATCAAGGCCACCGAACAACGCCGTTTCTTCATCGGCACTCACGCTGCGACCGCTGTTGCCGATCAGGCGGGCGGCGCGTCGGATGATCGCGCGGCATTCCGGTTTGTCCGGATTGGCCACGAGCCCGACGTGGGCGAACGAACTATTCTTTCTCTTTGCCTTCATGCGTCTTTTTCCAGCAGCGCCAGGAATTCCTTGTTTCCGGCAGGACCGGTAATGGGCGACTCGACCTGCCCGATCCATTTCACCGACAACTCAGCGGTGACAAAATCTTTCAATTCGTTCACCACGCGACGATGGACCGCCGGATCGCGAATCACCCCCTGCCCTTTGTCGACTTCGCTTTTGCCGGCTTCAAACTGGGGTTTGATGAGTGGAACCAATCTACCGCCGGGGGCGATTAAATCAATCGCGGGTGGGAGAATGGTGCGCAGAGATATAAACGAACAGTCGATCACCGCGAGTGGGAATGGCTCGAACTCATCACCGAAATGCGCGGCGGAAAGCTCGCGCGCATTGGTCTTTTCCATTACCTCGACACGTTCGTCCTGACGCAGCTTCCACGCGAGTTGTCCATGGCCGACGTCGACGGCGAAGACACGCTTGGCTCCGCGTTGAAGCAGGCAATCGGTGAAGCCGCCGGTGGACGCACCGATGTCGATCGCGGCAAGTCCACAAGGGTCGATCGCGAATTGATCGAGCGCGTGTTCGAGCTTGAGGCCGCCGCGACTGACATACTTCTCAGGCTCCTTGACGGTGAGTTCGTCCGTGGGTTTGACCGCGTCGCTGGCCTTGCGGGCAAGCTGGCTGTTGATCTCGACAACCCCGGCCATCACCGCGCGCTTGGCCTTTTCGCGACTGTCGAACAGGCCGCGTTCAACAAGGGCCTGATCGAGACGTTTCATGCGATCAATGCAGCTCGCCCTTGGCCATGGCGTCGAGCACTTCGCGGAAGGTGTTCAGAAACATGTCGTTGTCACCAGTCACCTTGCTGATGATCTGACCGAGGCTGCCAAAGTCCTGCTTGCCCACCACCCCGTGAACACTTTGCTGCCAGGCCACGAGCGGGTTCATCGTTTGCAGCCGATCGCCCAAGAGGAGAAAACAGCAATGCCGACGCTTGTTCATCGGCATGATCTGGATTAAGCGCAGCGTTTCGTTGGTATCCACCGAGGCACAGGCAAAGTGTTCCTCCACCACGACGAGCTGATAGTTGATCGCGTTGAAGCGCTTGGTGAAATCCTCGTGATTGCTGGCGACGTGAACCTTGTAACCGAGCTCCAGGCAGATGGTCTGCACGTTGGCCAACGTCTCCATGCTGCTCAAGGCCAGCAAGGCAGGCTTGTCCGTGGGACTGATGTATTCGTATTCCTCGAATTCGCTCATGACTTGTTTCCGCTCGAGTTACCTGAGTTTCAACGGCGGCGGTGAACTGCCACCCGGCGCGCCACCGGAAAGGCCGCCGCCCGGAGTGCCACCACGCGGTTTGCGGCGGATCTCTGTGTTGTCCTGCATGGCCAATCGTTCCTGCGGTCCGCTGACTTCGCCGCGCTTCTTCTTGATGTTGTCGAGCCCGCGCGAGGTGTTGCCGCGTTTGCTGCAATAGAGCAGCGCGCTTTCCTCGGAGATCTTGTCTTCCTCGTACGCCTCGATGCAGGCCTGGTCGAAATTGCGCCAGCCGAACGTGTAGCTGGCCTCGATGATCTCGTAAAAAGTCTTACCGTCGCTCTCGCCTTGGATGATGGTGTCCTTCGTCCGGATGTTGTTGCCCATAATTTCCAGCAGGGCGTGTCGGCCTCCATTGATTTTGGGAGCGAGCCGCTGGCTGACAACCCAACGCAAGGTGTCTGCCAGGCGTTGCCGGATCTGGTCCTGTTCCTCGAGTTCGAACATGCCAAGAATACGGTTGATCGTCTGGCCGGCATCGATCGTGTGCAAGGTGGACATCACAAGGTGACCGGTCTCCGCCGCACTCAGTCCCAGCTCGACCGTCTCGCGGTCACGCATCTCACCCACGAGAATCACCTTGGGT
>JBMYQZ010000186.1:0-8967 GCA_049601855.1 Limisphaerales bacterium
GACCGGGAGTTCCACGAATCGTGATTGGTCACCCGGATCGAAAGGAAGTACGCCTCACTTCCATGGACTGGTATCGCGGAGCGAGTCCTTGGAACCAGGGAAACATCCGCCGTGGGCGAGCGAAGGGAACCTGGGCGATCGAGGTTCATCGCAAGGGACTCTATCGCGTGGAACTCCGCCGCTATCCGCGCGAGGCGAATTTGCCCGCCCAAGCGTCGCACGCGGCCCTTTCGATCGCCGGTGAGGAAGCGCGCCTGGAACTGGCCGAAGATGCCAAGTCGGCCGTATTCGAGGTCAAGCTGCCCGCCGGCGAACATGATTTCACCGGTGGATTCAAGGATGCGAAAGGCAAGGACATCGGTTCCTTCTTTGCCTACGTCAGACCCCGATAGCGGACAGCCCCCGGAACACGAAGACGAGATACGCCACGAACATCAACGCGCCGACAAAGCGTGGAAGGCGACCGATCGTCGCGACGAAGATGAAGTGAACGAGGGTGGCTCCGACGATGAGCATCAGACTCTTGTTCGTGAACGACGTGGTGGTGATGGTCTGAAAGATCGCGAACAAGCCGATACAAAGAGGAATGCAAATGTGCCCGTCGCCGACTTGGGAGCTATAGACGATATCGGATCGCTTACGCAGGGCGTAGTAGAAGGCCATCAGCGCGTTGGGCAGTACGTTCAGCCATCCGGCGAACCATCCAAGGTATTTCTCCAGGTCTCTCCCTGGTTGCTTGAGCCAGTCGACCAGGCCTTCGATGCTGAAGTAAGACACCAATCCACCAATTCCGATGAGCAGCAGATCCAAAACCAGAGATTTTGGCAGCGTGTGATTCTTCTGCACGTTGGACTTCATCACGTCAAAGACCTGCACCGCCTGCCAAAAGATGAAGAGTCCGATCAAGGCGAGACCGTCTCCGCGATCCAGATTCCCGTCCAGACCCAGCACCCAAACCGCCCCGGTGAAGAAAAAGACCGCCGACATCGTGGCCAGCAGAGAGATGCGATTGAGCTGATGGGTTTGCGCTTCCCGCTTCTTGATCTTGCCGACGGGGATGACGGCCATGCCCCAGATGAGCGTCGGCAAGCCGATGAGCAGGGTCATGTTGGTCACATTGTTCACGATACAGCTCTCCATCAGGTTGGCGCCGGAGCCGGCATATCGCAGGAGGACGAAGACGACCATCAGGTTTCCCAAGCCCGAGCAATAAGGCATGATCAAGGTTCCCAAGGCGGTTCCCTCGACGCCTTTCTTCGCCATCGCCTCCTGCCGCCAGATCATGAGGATGGACGCGTCCACGAAGAGGAGCAGGTACAGCAGGGCTGACCAGATGCCCCAGCCGTTCATGGCGTTGTGGAGGGAGTCGAACATGCGCCGCGTCGAGGACGCCATTCTTTCGGGATGAACTCCCGGCCTTCAATGACGAATCAGGCCTCGTCCTCGGCCAGGACGACGAGGCGGTCGCCCGGTTATAGGAAATATCGCTGATTTTTGGGCGGGACGAGCTGCGGGACCGATGCCGGCACAAGGTCCGATCCGAGCGAAAACACTTGGGGAAATCTACCGGCGTGATAACCCTTTGCGCCAAGCACGAAGCGACCATGAGACCCACGAAGAAATACTCCGTCTACGACCTGCAGGAACTGAAGGGCAAGCGCTGCCTCACGCACATCCACGTGAAGTCACCCGAGGAAGCCGCCGCTGCCGAGGCTGCCGAGATTGATCTCCTGAGCAGCCCCTTCGATTCGCCGGCCGCGCAGGAAAGATTTCCGGCACTCGTGGACGCGGCACCGATCAGTTTTCTTTCCTGCTCCACGCCCCACGGCATGGCCACGCAGGAGGAAGCGATCCGCATCGGCTTCAAGGCACTCGAACTCGGCGCCAGTTCCGTCTACTGCTCCTGCAGTCCCTACATCATCGAAGGCATGGCCCGCGAAGGTATTCCGGTTGTCGGCCATTTGGGCATGGTTCCCCGTCACGCCGCGTGGACAAATTTCCGCGCCATCGGCAAAACCGTCGAGGAAGCCAAGAAACTCCACGAGCAGATGAAACGCCTCGAGAGCGCCGGCGCCTACGCCGCCGAACTCGAGCTGGTACCGCACAACCTCGCGTCCTGGCTTTGTCAGAATACCAGTATGCTCCTCATGTCGCTCGGATCTGGCACGGGTTGCGATACGCAATTCCTTTTCTCCGATGACATTCTCGGCGACTACGACGACCGCATCCCGCGTCACGCGAAGAAGTACCGCGACTTCCTCGCCGAATATCGTCGCCTGCAGGACGAACGTATTGCCGCCTTCAATGAATACGTCGCCGATGTCAACGAAGGTTCCTTCCCCGAGGACGGTCATCTCATTCAAATGAAGGACGATCTCCTCACTGAGTTTATCGATGCCGTCGAGTCATGACGGACCGTTGGTGAACTTTCACCATCACGATGGAGGGACGATAGGTGATCTCAATCGTGTCCGCTGAAGATGCCGGTGAGGACGATTTCCTTGATCTTCCAGAGCAAGGTCATGGTCATCGCCACGGGCAGCAAGATGAGGAAGATGACCAGCCAGCGGCGGTGTTCCTCGAGCATGACGAGGAATTGAATGACTTCGATCGGGAGCTCATTGACCTGGCCGAGACCGAAGTAGATTCCGACGAGCGACACCAGCGTGACAATCAGGCCGAGGTTCATGCTGGTGAAGAGTGCGGTGTCTTCGCGCAGCGTCTGATCCGGAAGCATGGCGGCGAGGTGTTTCAATGAGCGGTTGAGGTTGAACACGTAGAAGATCGCTCCGGCGCCCATGATCCAGACCATCTGGCGGTAATAGAGCTCATTCGGCATGCGATCGCAGAAGTAGATGAAAGGGGCGAGGCCGACGTTCAACAGCGCGAAGACGCGGGCGCGATCGAGAGAATGTTGCCAATCGCGTTCGTACGGGCGGAAGCGCGCCATCTCAAACACTCCGAGCAGCAGCACGCCGGTGACGATGACGGCCGGCAGGATGTTGAGCGGACGCATCAGGAGGGTGATCTGGCTCGGAATGCAAAAGAGCAGTGCGAGCGGCAATCCCCAGAAGACGGCGGAGAGTCCACGCAGGAGATGACGCAGAGATACGAGGAGTTCCGTCTTGTTTGCGGGGGCGGGAACTGGCGGTGCGGGTGGTTCCAAGCGGTTACTTTCCGTTAGTGTCTCCATTGCCGCTTTCGAAATCGAGATAGGTGTAGGTGCGCAGACCCTGTTCGAATTCACCGAGGAGGGACATGCCTTCGGAAGGTTTGAGCCGGTTGCCCTTGATGGCGCGATCGACCTGCGACTTCATCTGGCGTTTGAGCTCGCGGGGATCGTACTGCACGGCTTCGAGAGCTTGGGCGATGGTGGTTCCTTCGATGATTTCCTCGATATAGTAGCCGCTGGCCTCTTCGGGATCGAGAAAGACGTGCATTTCATTAACGCGACCGAACAGATTGTGCAGGTCGCCCATGATGTCCTGGTAGGCGCCCATCAGGAACATACCGAGGAAATAAGGTTCCTTGCCGTGTCCATTGCCTTTGGCGTCCGGAGCGTGTTTCAGGTCATGGAGAAGCAAGGTGTCACTCACATCTTCGAGGTCGATGAACTTGTCGATCGCGCCATCGGAATCGCAGGTGATGTCCACCAGCGTGGTCTGACGCGTGGGACGTTCGTTCAAGCGCTGCAAGGGCATGATCGGGAACAACTGATCCAAAGCCCAGTGATCAAGGAGCGATTGAAACACCGAGAAGTTGCACATGTATTGGTCGCCGAGACTTTGTCCCAGCTCACGAATTTCTTCCGGGGTGTACTTCTGCCCCTTGAACGCCGCCACCACGCCTTCGCAGATCTGCCAGTAAAGCGTCTCGATCTTGGCTTTGTCCTCCAGGCTGAGGACGCCGACCATGAACATGTTGAAGGCGTCGTCCTTGCGTTCCTGCGCATCGTGAAAGGCCTCGAGCTTGTTCCACTTCTCGAGGTCGTCGCGGATCTCCAGCAATTCCTTCGTGATGCGATGTTCGTCGTCACCAAACTTGAGCACGGATTCATCGCGATTCTTCTCGATGGCACCGAACACTTCGACGATCAACACGCTGTGATGCGCCACAATCGCCCGCCCGCTCTCGGTAATGATATTGGGATGCGGAACATTCTCGGTCTTGCAGACATCGGCCAGGTAGTAGACGACGTCGTTCACGTACTCCTGCAGCGAATAATTGACCGAACTCTCGAATACGGCACGACTCCCATCGTAATCGACACCGAGTCCGCCGCCGCAATCGAGATACTGAATGGGAAAACCCATCTGTTGCAGCTTGGCGTAGATCCGCCCTGCTTCCTGCACGGCCTTCTTCACCGTCAGGATGTCCGGGACTTGTGAGCCAATGTGAAAGTGGAGCAGCTTGAAGCAATCCTCCATGCCTTCTTCGCGCAAAATCTCGGCTGCCGCCAACATGTCCGCGGTGGAAAGTCCGAACTTCGCGTCTTCTCCCGCGCTGTCCGCCCATTTGCCGACGCCTTTGCAAAGCAAGCGCGCGCGAATGCCGATCATTGGTCGTGTACCGACATCCTTTGACACCTTGATGATCTGGCGCAGCTCTTCGAGTTTCTCGACCACCATGATCACCTCGCGACCGAGCTTCGTGCCCATCAACGCGATGTGCACAAACGCGGGATCCTTGTAGCCGTTGCAGATGATCAGGCCGTCATCGGCGTCCTGCATGGCGAGTCCGGCGAAGAGTTCCGGTTTGCTGCCGACTTCGAGACCGAAGTGATACTGGCGTCCCGCATCGAGGATTTCCTCAACGACTTCGCGCAGCTGGTTCACCTTCACGGGAAAGACACCGCGGTAAATGCCGCCGTATTCGTACTCCTTGATCGCCCGCGCAAAAGCTTCGTTCAAAGCCTGCACCCGGTGACGCAGGATGTCCTGGAAACGGACCAACAGCGGAAACTTCAATCCGCGATGTTTGGCCTCGGCAACGACCGAAGTGATATCGACGGTCGCGCCAGCACCCTGCAACGGCGCGCAGGTCACGTTGCCGGCTTCATTGACGTCAAAATAGTCCGCTCCCCAGCGATGAACGTGGTACAGATTCTTCGCTTCTTCGGTGGACCAAGGGCCGTTGTTGTCGTTACCGCTCATGTGCGCCGTGAAAAAAGTTCGCGCACTATAGGTGTCGCGAGCCGGAATTCAATAGTTGACGAAAATCGCCCCCGGTGCTTTTTTCCTCGGCCTGTGACGCCTCCAGCTCACAACCGCGAATCTCGTCGCCGCACCCGCCGTTAAGGACGGGTGGTCTTCTTCTTTTCCCCCAATCCGTCTCTGATCAAGCGAAATGAAAACGCCGTTCAAATCTGTTTCTGGTTCCATCAATGCACCACAAGGGTTCATGAGCTCGGGTGTATTCTGTGACGTCAAGACCCTCGGCACGGGCAAGGGCTCGAACAAAGGGCCGAAACGCGACCTGGCCCTCATCGTTTCCGAAGCGCCGGCCACGGCCGCCGGTATGTTCACCACGAACCAAGTGTGCGCCGCGCCGGTGAAGGTCTGCGTTGAAAACATCGCCAACGGACGTGCCCAAGCAGTCGTCGTCAACTCCGGCAATGCCAACGCCTGCACCGGCGAACAAGGCATGAAGGACGCTTGGGAGATGGCCGACGTCACCGCGCGGAATCTCTGTCTCCCCCCTGACGACGTTCTCGTCGGCTCCACCGGCAGAATCGGCGTTACCCTGCCGATGGCCAACCTCCGCCGCGGCATTTCGGAAGCCGCCGAGATCCTGAAAGACACCAACAAATCGGCCGGTCACGCCGCCGAGGCGATCATGACCAGCGACACGCACGCGAAGGAGATCGCGGTCGAGTTCAAGCTCGGTGGCCGGACCGTCCGTATCGGCGGCATCTGCAAAGGGGCCGGCATGATCCAGGCCGGCATGAGCCCCACCGGCGCCCGGCCTGCCTCGATGCCCTTGCACGCGACCATGCTCGGCTACCTCAATACCGACGTCGCCATCGCTGCGAAGCCACTGCAACTCGCCCTCCGCGAAGCCGTTGCCCAAAGTTTCAATCGCATCACCGTCGACGGCGACATGAGCACCAACGACACCGTGCTCGTCCTGGCCAACGGTCTGGCCGAGAACAAGAAGATCGGCTCGAAGTCCCATCCCGATTTCCAGAAGTTTCAAGCCGCGCTCACCTACGTCTGTCTGGAACTTGCCAAGATGATCGTTCGCGATGGCGAAGGAGTTCATCGCGTCGTCCGTGTCATCGTCAACGGCGCCAGGAATCAAAAGGATGCCGACCGGGCCGCGCGGGCGGTCTCCAACAGTGCACTCGTGAAAACAAGTTGGCACGGTGGCGATCCGAATTGGGGGCGCATCATCTGCGCGCTCGGTTACGCGGAAGCCAAGGTTGTCGAAGGGAAGGTCGACATCGGCTACAGCGCTCCCGGCAAAAAGAAGATCACTTGGAGCCTCAAGCAAGGCCAACCGACGAAGACGAATTTCGAGACACTCTGCAAGTGCGTCGAACCCGACGAGTTCGACCTCCACATCAATCTCAACCTTGGCGACGGCAGTTCCTTCATCTACGCCGCCGATCTCACCGAAGAATACGTCGACTTCAACAAGGGCGACATCTCCGACCCCGCCTCCCTCGGCGGCTGAATACAGCAAGCACAATGGAAACTCTGATCAACAAGGCAGCCACCCTTCTCGAAGCCCTTCCCTACATCCAGAAATTCCGCGACGCGACCTTTGTCGTGAAGTACGGCGGCAGCTTTATGGACTCACCGGACGTGCAGGTCCGCAACAGCGTGGCCCGCGATGTTGTGTTTCTCGAAGCCGTGCAGATCAAACCCGTCGTGGTGCATGGCGGCGGCAAGGCCATTTCGCGTGCCATGGATGAAGCCGGTTTGGAAGCGCGTTTCGAACAAGGCATGCGTGTCACCGATGAGAAAGCAGTCGAGATTGTTGAAAATACGCTGTCCAAGCAGATCAACCCCGAGATCGTCGGTATGGTCAATTCCATGGGCGGGCTCGCCCGCGGATTCAGCGGCACGGAGATCTTCACCTGCCGCAAGCTCGACATGAGAGATCCCGACGGCAAGCCCGTCGACGTTGGCTACGTTGGCGAAGTCGTGAGTGTGAACACCGAACCTTTGCTCCGTTGCATGAGTCGCGGCGTGACGCCGGTGATCAGCCCGACCGCCTTGGGCGATGACGGCAAGATCTACAACTGCAATGCCGATGTGGCGGCCGCGCACGCGGCGATTGCGCTTCGAGCTCGACGTCTGGTGTTCATGAGTGATGTCCCCGGACTGATGAAAGATCCCAGCGATCCAGACACCGTCATTCCGCATTTGCAGATCACCCAGGTCAATGACCTGAAGGAAAAGGGCGTTGTCGCCAAGGGCATGATCCCGAAGGTCGACAGTGCGGTCCAAGCGATCAAGACCGGCGTCGACAAGGTTTCCTTTGTCGATGGTCGGATCACCCATGCCGTCCTCCTTGAAATCTTCACCGACAAGGGACTCGGGACCGAAATCGTCCTGTAACCCGCACCTACCCATGCAAGACCTCAAGTCACTTTACGAACAATACGTCGTCCCCACCTACGGCCGGTTCAACCTCGCCTTCGAAAAGGGTGAAGGCAGTCGCCTGTGGGATTTTGACGGCAAGGAGTATTTGGACATGGGCTGCGGCATCGCCGTTTGTTCCCTCGGTCACGCCCATCCCGAAGTCGCCGCCGCGCTCGCCGATCAGGCCCGCAAACTCGTCCACGTTTCCAATCTCTACTACACCGAGCCGCAGGGGTTGCTCGCTAAGAAACTCGTCGAGTTGACCGGCCCCGGCAAAGTCTTCTTTTGCAACAGCGGTGCTGAAGCGAATGAAGGCCTCTACAAACTCGCCCGTCGTTTCGGCAACGAGGAAGGTCGCTTCGAAATCATCACCGCCACGAATTCCTTTCACGGGCGGACGATGGCCGGCATTGCCGCCACTGGTCAGGAAAAGGTCCGCGTCGGTTTTGGCCCGACCGTCCCAGGCTTTACACACGTCCCGTTCAACGACCTGGAAGCTGCGAAGAACGCCATCTCTCCCGGAACGGCCGCCATCCTTGTCGAAGGTATTCAAGGCGAAGGCGGCATCACTCCTGCCACCCCTGAGTATTTGCGGGGTCTGCGCCGGTTGTGTGACGAGCACAATCTCCTGCTGATGATGGACGCCGTGCAGTGCGGATTCTTTCGCAGCGGCAAGTGGCAAAGTTACCAGACGATTCTCGGAGATGCCGCTGGCTTCGAACCGGACGCGATCTCGATGGCCAAATCGCTTGGTGGCGGCCTACCGATCGGTTGCTTCTGGATCAACGAGAAACACGCGGAACTGTTGGGGCCGGGAAGTCATGGAACCACCTTCGGCGGAACACCCCTTGTCTGTGCGGGCGCGTTGAAAATCATCGAGGTCATTGAACGCGATTCTCTCGCCGAGAACGCCGCGAAGCTGGGTGCCTGGCTCCAGGCAGAGGTCCGCAAACTCATCGAGCAGTTTCCCAAGGTCCTGTGCAACGTTCGTGGACTCGGCCTGATGATCGGCATCGAACTCACGCGGGACATTCCCGCCTTCACGGGAAGTGATTCGCCGCAGTCCATCCAAATGGTCAACCGCTTGCACGACGCTGGGCTGATCACCATTCCCGCGGGCGCGAGCGTCATTCGCTTTCTTCCCGCCCTGAATCTCACCCAAGCCGATGCCGCCCGCGCGATTGAACTGCTCGCCGGCGTCGTGCAGGAACTCAACCAATAAACATTGGACAGACGGAGGGGCGTTTCCCTATAAAATGCTCCTTCTCCGCCGGATTTATTCGGCGGATGTCTTTTTTATCCTACGAAATCTGATCGAACGATGAAGCACCTGCTCAGCATCGAAAAAACCGCCGCCGCGGATCTTGAACTGATCCTC
>JBMYQZ010000187.1:0-8958 GCA_049601855.1 Limisphaerales bacterium
TCGCGGCATTGATGACCTCCCAGACATCAATGTCCATTGCGGCGTAGACCTGCTTGAGTTCGTTGACCAAGGCGATGTTCACTCCGCGGAAAATATTCTCGAGCAACTTGGTTGCTTCGGCCGCCCGACAGGAGGAGACGGGCACCAGCGTTTGAATGGCCTTGCCGTAGACAGCTTGGGCCTTCTCCAGGCAAGTCGGGGTCAAACCGCCGATGACTTTCGGAATGATGGCCACCTTGCTGTCCGGGTTGCCGGGATCTTCGCGTTCCGGAGAGTAAGCCAGGTGAAAGTCTTCGCCCGCCTTGAGTCCGGAGCCTTCCTCGAGCACGGCGCGGAGTGGCTCATCGGTCGTTCCAGGATAAGTCGTGGATTCGAGCACCACCGTGATTCCCTTGGGCAGGTGGGGAGCGATCGCTTCACCTGACTTCAGCACGTAGGAAATGTCCGGCTCGCGGTTCTTGTTGAGCGGAGTGGGCACGGCGATCAGCACGGCCTCGACTTCCTTCACTCGAGCGAATTCCGTGCTGGCTTCAAAGCGGCCGGCATCGACCTGTTCCTTCACGGCCGAACTGGGAATGTGCTCAATAAAACTGTCACCGGCGTTGAGGACGTCGATCTTCTTCTGGTCGATGTCGAGTCCGAGAACTTCGACGCCGGAGCGGGCGAATTGCAGCCCGAGAGGTAGGCCTACGTAGCCTAGTCCGATAATTCCAATCTTCATGTTTCGATTCTCTGCCAATCGAACGGTTTGGTTCGAGGTGATCCGTGCTTAAAGCCAGCTGTGTTTGAGCGTTCCGGGTGTCGGTACAGTCGGTGTCACTGGCCGAGGGGTATAGCCGTTTGTACAGCGCTTTGGGAAGGAAAACCTAGGTTTTCAGCCCCTTAAAAGGGCCTGGGGAAACACCCCAAGCCGCGCGACTGACGTCTTGGCCGATCGGGCCGCGACGGTCTATCTTCGGGCTGCCGCCGGGAGGCATCGGAACCATGATCAAGACACTCTTCGACACCGAACAGAAGCCCTTGATGTACGGCGGTGAAGGCCGTTCCCATCTCGGTCCTGCCTGCCTTCGTGCTGGGCTTTGTAATTTTCGCGATCTTTCCTGATGCCGACGAACCGGATTTCGGGGGCGACTTCTGGGCGGAACTGATCGGAATCGTCGTGTTCAGTCCCGCAATCGAGACACTGTTGATGTGGCCGGTGCTCGCGCTCCTGTCGCGCTTCATGAACAACACTTGGGCCTTGGCCCTGGCTTCCGCCGGACTCTGGGCGCTCCTGCATTCGCTGATGGTATCGGTTTGGGGATTCAACATCTTCTGGTCCTTCGTGGTCTTCTCGATCTGCTTTGTTGAATGGCACAAGAAATCCATCGGTGCCGCCCTCAGCATGACCTTCCTGATCCATGCCTTGCAGAACCTTTGCGCTTTCGCGCTGATGCAATTGGAATAGACATCCGCCCCGGTCCGTGATCACTCGGGTGACGCTGGTACCGCCCGAAAAACGTTCCGCGTGCCCGATCGAGCAGCTGGGATCGGGCACTGATTTCCCAGACGGGTGGGATTGATCGAACGCCACTGGCCATTGACGGCTTCAACAAGCCGCCGAGGAACGCGACCAACTACGCCAGCAAGTCAAAGACCATCCCCGTCGGCCACATTCCCGAAGCCAAGAGCGCCGAAGTCAAAGCCAGCGGCTTCATCCTGGGAGCCCACCTCAGTCGCGCGGCCAATGATCGTCACGAACACGGAGCCATCGTGGCCGAACCGGAACCAATCTGGGCCCCGATGCCGTCGAACTCAACGTGGGCGACCACGGCTACGACGACATCTACCAACGCAAGTCCGACAGACTCTAAAAGTCACCGCTCCCATGGGTAGTTGTACGTGCGAAAGCCGCGGGGTGGGCCGCGGCTTGGTGTTGCGCTCGCCTGATTCGTCTTACTTGACGGTGTAGTTGACGTAGGTTTCGCCGGTGCCGTTCTGCTCGAGGTTCTGCGGGGCGACGTCGATGGCGTCGCCGCCGGCGTAGGCGAAGTTCTCGCCGTAGAAGGCGGTGCGGATGGTAGTTCCCGTTGCGCCGAGGAGGGACTTGGCGAATTTGGCTTCGTAGGTGTCGCCGTTGACGATGCCGTCGAGGCGGGCGACCCATTCCCAGGACCAGTCGCTGCCGTTGCCGGTGTATTTGTAGAGGTCGGCTCCGCTGACCAGATAGTCGGCACCGACGTTCCAGAGACCAAAGCCGGTGGCGCCGTCGCTGTCGGTGTCGAGGTAGAAGTTGTAGGCCCAATTCAGAGTGATGGGGCCGTCGTTCTTGTAGGCGAGGTAGTAGTTGTCGGCGTCGTTGTGGAGGTGGATCTCGAGAATGTCCATCTTGTTGGCAGCGCCAGTGACGTCGTCGGCATCGACGATGTGGGCCGGTTCGGTCCAATCGGCAAGGTTGCCGTCGATCGTGATGTTCACGGTATTCGTGTTGGTGTTGCCACCGCCGTTGTTTCCTCCGCCATTGTTGTTGGTGGTGGTGAAGCCGAAGCTGAGGTAGGTGAGGCCGCCGGTGAGGGCGCTGGCGGGGAGCAGTTCGTAGTCGGTGCCACCGAAGGCGGCGTTTTCGCCGTAGAACATGTAGTCGAAGTTCTCCGGGTTGCCGAGGGCGGCGCGGGAGACGCTGAGTTCGGCGTTGTTGCCAGCGACGCCGGCGGAGACGGTGGTGACGAAGGTCCAGTTCCAGTCGGCGCCCGTGCCGCTGTAGGCGTAGAGGCCGTTCCCCTGGATGACATAGTCAGCGCCGAGGTCCCACATGCCGAAGCCGGTGTTCGGGTTGCGGTCGGTGTCAAGGTAGAGGGTGAAGCCCCAGTTCAAGGTGATCGGGCTTTCGTTCTCGTAGGCGACGTAGAGGTTGTTGTTGTCGTTGCTCAGCTTGAGGGCTTGGAGGTCGATGAGGTTGTTCGCTCCATTCGGGACGTCGAGGCCGCTGCCGACACTGTTGACGTTGGCCCAGTCGCTGAGATTCCCGTCGAGGGTGATGACGACGTTGTTCGTGTTGGTGTCGCCGCCGCCGTTGTTGTTCGCGGCTTCGATGGTAATGGTGACATTGCCCGTGCCGGTGAGTTGGCCATCGCTGACAGTGAAGGTGAAGCTGTCGGTGCCGAGTTGACCGGCGTGTGGGGTGTAGCTGACCTGCTGGCCGTTGAGGACAACGTCGCCGCGAGTCGGGAAGGTGGCGAAGTCAAAGAGGACATTGTCGCCGTCAGGGTCGCTGCCGAGGAGGGTGATGTTGACCGGGGTGGTTTCCTGGGTGGTGACGCTGACGTTCTGGGCGACCGGTGCCTGGTTGCTCGGGGCCTGGCCGTTGTCGTCAACCATGGTGTAGGTGAGGTAGGCGGGGCCTTGGCCGGGAACGTTCTGGTAGTTGTTCGGGATGTAATCAACCGCGGTGGCGCTGCCGCCCTCGTAGGCTTCGTTGTCGCCGTAGAGGAGGTAGTCGAACTTGGCGGGGTTACCGATCCAGTTCCGGCTGAAGCTGGTTTCGATCATGGTGCCGCTCACTCCGACGTGGACATCACCGACGTAGGTCCAGTTCCAGTCAGTGCCGTTGCCGGTGTAGCGGAAGAGGCTCGGGCCCTGGAGGAGGTAATCGCTGCCGATATACCACATTCCGAAGCCAGTGCTAGGGTCGCGGTCGGTGTCGAGGTGAAGGGTGAATCCTTCGTTGAAGGTGACCTGGGCGGTCGTCTTGTAGGCGAGGTAGATCTTGGTGGCGTCGTTGGCGAAGTGCATCTCCAGGACGTCGAGGGGGTTGTTGGCGCCGGTGATGTCGACCGGGTCGGTGACGCTTTGCTGACCGGCGGGCCAGTCGTTCAGGTCGCCGTCGAGCACCACTCCGGTCGGGCCGCCAAATCCTTCGATGACCTCGATGGTGACGGAGGCGGAGCTGGTTGCGCCGGCGGCGTCGGTGATCGTGTAGTTGAAGGTGTCGATGCCCGTGAAGCCTTCGGCGGGGTCGTAGTTGTAGGTGCCGTTGGCGAAGGCGATCGAGGCGCCTTGGGCGGTGTTGCTGTCGACGGTCAGGACGCTGAGGATGTCGCCGTCGGCGTCGCTGTCGTTGCCGAGTAGTTCGACCGGGTTGATGCGGCGGAGGGCGTCCTTGCCGGCTTGCAGGCTGTCGTCGTTCGCGACCGGGGCGGTGTTGCTGCCGCCGGTGCTGCCGGCGTGGGCTTCGGCTTCCAGCAGGATGGTGAGAAGTGACTCAAGAGTGTTCCAGGCTTCGGAGTCGTTGGCTCCGGTGGTGGAGGCACCGATCATACCGAAGCGGATGTCGTTCGTGTCGGTGACGCGGTCGGTCATGATCTTCTCGTCGATGACTTGGCCGGCAAAGGCGAGGTCGTTGAAGAGGATGGCGATGCGGGCGAGTTGAGCGTAGATGCGGGCTTCGCCGTAGAAGAGGTTTTCGACGCCGCGGACCAGGGCGAGGCCGGTGTTGCCGTCCGGGACGTCGGCACCGGCCATGGTCAAATACTCAGGAACGCGGTCGTTGGCCAGGTAGAAGGCCTTGAAGAAGTCGTATCCGCGTTGGGCGGCCGCGGCGGAGGCGTTGCGGCGGTCGGTGTCGAGGATCCAGGGGGCGGTGGCGCTGATGCGCTTCAGGTGAAGGATGGTCCAGAGTTCTTGGATCGTCTTGAGGTGTTCGCCTTGGGTCTCGCCGGGGAATTCGAAGTCACCGGTCCAGGCGTTGTTTTCGCCGAGGCCGTTGTAGAAGAGGCCGGGGGAGCCGGGGATTTCGGAACCGACTTGCAGGTCAACCGAGCTGGCGATGACGGCCTTCCAGCGGGGATTGACGGCGGCGCCGAGGGCCATGGTTTCGAGGTCCTGGTAATCAACCGGGATGGGGAAGGTGCCGAGGCGTCCAAGGCCGGTGCCGATGCCGGCGGGGGTCAGGGTGGCGTCGTCGTGGTCTTCCCAGTCCCAGGAGTAACCAATCAGGCCGCCGTGGTAGTTCGGGAAGATCGGGGCGACACCGCGCTTCTGGTCGGTGACGCTGGTCCAGAGCATGCCGTGGAGGGCTTGGCGACCGAGGGCGGCAGCGGCGGGGTTGAGGTAGGCGCCGTCGATCAGGCCGTGGATGGCGCGGAAGTCATCGAGCGGAGCGTTGGCGGCGAACTGGACCGCGTTGCCGTTGAGTTCGTCTTCCTGGAGGAAGCGCTCGTGCTTGTCCTTGTGCATCGACCAGCCGAAGACGTGGTAGCCTTTGCTGTAGAGGATTTCTTTGACGAATTCGTAGCCTTCGTTGAAGGCCTGCTGGTTGCCGGCCAGGGAAGTGACGCGGAGGAAGAGGCCCATGTGCTCGCCGGTAACGTGATGGCCGCCGGTGTAGACCGCGGTGTCTTCGTTGTTGTCTTCCAGGTTGGTGCGGACTCCGTATTTGACCGGGGCGGGGGCGCTCGAGTCGCGCATGTGATTCAGGATGAAGGCGAGGCCGTCGTTGACCGCGTCCTGGCGGGCGGTGTTCGGGAAGTTCAATGCCGGGCCTTGCGGAGCGGCCGGAGTTTCGGGAGCGAGGTCGAAGGTGATCATCGCGAACTGATCGACGCGGACGATTGTTTCGAAGACGCCATGAGCAACTTCGGCGACCGGGACGCTGCCAGAGTTGCCGGCTTCGTCCGGGCTGTGAACCGTGGCGCCGGTGACGGTGAAGCCTTCCGGAGCGCGGTATTGAACGGGGAGGTCGATGAGATTGACGATGAGCGGCTGTTGAAGGCCGGTGTAGTTGACGATGTAAACGTGCTGTTGGTTGGCGGCGGTCTGCTCGGAGAGATCCATGAAAACGCCTTCGGGGAGGTTCGCGATCTATCGCCCCGAACATGAATGCGGACGACCTGTTCCACTTCGCCAAGAGTGCGGGCAGCCAAACCACTATTGCCACCTTGACCAGCGAACAGATCGGCACCATTCAGATCGGGGCGATAGATCGCTACCCCCTGCCCGAATTCGTTCATCCGTGCCACCGGATTGCCATTACCACTAAATCCAAAAACATCATCGAGGGCGCTCTGTGAGCGGGCGGCGCCCGTTTCGTCATACATGCCCGGGGTCTTGCCGGTGGCGAAGACCGTGCCGCCGTTGCTGACGTGGTCGCGGATGAGCTGCGCTTCCGCGTCCGAGAGGCAGCCGACGCTCGGCAGCCAGAGAAGATTGACGTCTCCGATCTGCGCGGCATCAACACCCGGAGTCTGAACAACCTTGTAGGTGACACCCAACTGATGGAGTCCGTGAGCGGCACCGCGCCAGCCAGCCAGGTGCGGGGCCCAGCGAAGGGAGGAGTTGCCGACCTGCGCCCACCAGTCGGCGTCCGGAGTGGGCGGGTTCTCTTCGAGATACATGCCGTATTGGGCGCCGTCAGCCATGTCGCGATATTCGCGGGTGGTGGAGGAGAACCACATGCCGACGCGGGCGAGGCGATCAACGTCGAGCAGTGCATCTTCGTTCTGCTCGATGAAGTCATACCAGCGCGTGCGGGTCTGAGCATCGGACGTCTTGGTCATGATCGGCGTCTGGCTTTCGAAGGGGCTGTTCTTGGCGGCGACCGAGGCGGCCATCGTCAATCCCATGTCGAGGCCTTCGTGGCCATAAACGAAAGACCAGGTGGGCATGTCGCGATCAAGGCCGCGCGCCCACTTATACATGGCGATCTTGTTGCTGAAGTCCTCGATGCTGGAGAACTTCATCGCCTTGGCGTTGGAAACACTGTCGACCTCCCAGACGCGGAGGAAGTTATCGGGGCGAGCCATATAAGCCGGATCGAGGCCGGTCCAGACCGTGTCCATGTAATCCATCGGGTAGGTCTCGATGGCGACGATGAAGTTCGGATCGAGCGTGTGCATTCCAACACGAACGTCTTCGATGAAGGAAGCGAGGTTCTCGTGGCGCCACTGAAGCCAGTTGCGGAAGTTCGCATTGTCGAAGTCAGCGACGGTCGGAACGGAGAAACCGTTGCCGTGGTTGTCACCGCGAGCGGCGCTCCAAGCGGTGTAGGCCACCTGGGCGGCGGGACTCACGTCCGACCAAGGAGCGCCGGTGTCGAGGTAAAGCGGAACGTCCACCCAGAGACCATCAACCACCGTGTTGGTCACGAGCTGGGCGCAGCGGGCTTTGAAGTATTCGGCGTAGCCACCGTTGGGGGACATCCAGCAGCTTTCGTCGCCGTCCTGGATCCAGTCTTCCTGGCTGCCGTAGAAGACGTTGCCCTGGCCGTTGAAACCGATCTGAACCCACTCGGGATGATCCTTGAACATCGAGCGGGAGTTGGTTTCGCCGCCGGGCGTCACAACTTCCATGGCCGGGTAGTAAACAACCACCTTCATGCCCTGGCTGTGAATCTCTTGGGCTACGGTGTTGATGAACGCGACCTCGTTGGCAAATTCGGCGTCGGTCCAGTATTTGGAAAGTGAGGTATCGAGCTCGACCGCGGAGACGTTCTCGTTCTTCAACTTAATGACGCCTTGCTGAATCTGCATCATGGTCGCGTCACTCTGAAGCGAGAGACCCGCGAGCCGGGCTTTCTGGACCCAGTCAGGGACGTTGGTGGCGCTGGCGGCGGAGGTGACGAGGACGGCGAGGGTGGTGGCAATTCCCTGTTTGATTCGTTTGGTCAGTTTCATTGTTCGGTGGCAGTTCAGTAGTTTGGCTACGAACAGATTGCCATCTGACCAGATTTCCGGAATCGGGACCCCGCCCCCATCGTGGATAGGGGACGCCCCTTAGGGGATTGCGGGGGTGGAGAACGGAAGTGGAGCGAGAATGCAAAAAAATGCCTCTTTTTCAGTGGAAAGCCGGACTATCTGGCGGCAATCATTGATTGCTGCCAGCATGCTGATAGGAAAGACCATCTACAAATGGCTGGTGGGGGACACCTGAAATTCGATGACTTCTCCGTCGAAGGAAAACTCCCGACAACTCAAACAGAGCCGACCTGAGTTTGTCTGGTGAGAGCGGTAATCGTCAGCTACGAGATAGAGACTTCATCGACATTTACATCGATCTGTTGTCCGGCCAATCTGACGCACGATTTGGCTTCATGGCCTTGATCGACTCAAAACTCTCATGGAAAAAACAGGAACAGCTTCATCCCAACAGGGATTTCTTGGATTCGTCGAGCGCACCGGGAATCGCCTTCCGGATCCAGTTTTCATCTTCGTCTATCTGATCGGAATCCTGGTGGTGATCTCGGCGTTCTGTGCGTGGGTGGGAGTCTCCGCGGAGCACCCGACCAAACTCGCGGAGGATGGTTCCGGGTCGTTGATATTGACGGCAGTCAGCCTGCTCTCAGCCGAGAACATCCAGCGACTCTGGACGGAGATGCCGAAGACCTTCACGCATTTCCATCCGCTCGGCTATGTGTTGGTGGTGATGCTGGGTGCCGGGGTAGCGGAACGTTCTGGGTTGTTCGCGAGTGGTATCAAATCCGCGCTGCGCAACGTGCCAAACGGCATGTTGACCCCGATGGTCGCCTTGGTCGCCATGCTCTCGAATCATGCGGCAGACGCCGGCTACGTCGTGATCATGCCGGTCGCCGCGATCATCTTTGCCGCCGCCGGGCGCCATCCGTTGGCGGGGATCGCGGCTGCTTTTGCCGGCGTGTCCGGCGGATTCTCGGCCAACTTCACCCCGGGGCAGCTGGATGCCTTGTTGTTTGGCATCACGGAGGCGGCGGTCGAGGCCTCGCAGCTTGATTCGAAATGGACGATGAACATTGCCGGCAACTGGTTCTTCATCGCGGCCTTGCTCGTGATCTATCTGCCGGTGATCTGGTACGTCACCGACAAGGTCATCGAACCGCGGCTCGGCAAATGGATCCCGGGTGATGAACACAAGGACTCCTTCGGAGACGAGGGCAAACCTTTGACTGAGGCCGAGCAGAAGGGACTGCGTCGCGCCGGTTTGGCGATTCTCGGTGTCTGTGGCCTCTGG
>JBMYQZ010000188.1:0-8905 GCA_049601855.1 Limisphaerales bacterium
GCCGACTCGTGGAGAAGATCAAACTGACCGGCACCGGAGTCGTGGAGCGAGTGATCGATACCTGTGGCGACTATACCGCGCATTGCGAGATGGCCGACGGTTCGCGGAGCCAAGCCTGTGAATTCGCGATCTGCGATCTCGGATTCACGCTTTCGTCCAAACCCGTTCCCCGTGGCAAGCCTTGGGAGATCAAGCTGAGCTCGGACAACATGAACGCGATCATCGTCTACTTCAAAAGCCTCTCCAGCGGCTACGACGAACACAACGTGTTCATCACCGAGGAAGATCGCAAGAACGGCAAGGTGACCATCCCGGCCAGCGTCATCGCGAAAGCCGACCGCATGCAGATCTGGCTGGTCGGCGAAAACCGCTACGGACGCCTCAAACAACGGCAGGACGTCACCATCGCGTACTAGACAGGATCACGGGCTGGTTCGTCTATCGCGGGGCGGAGGAGTTTGCGAATCTATTTCAGCCCCTCGGGCGTTTGATTTTGACGGCTGAGTTCGATGTCCTTGGCCTCCTGGTCATCCAGCAGATCGCGAAGGAGCCGAACCTGCGACGGGAAGCTGTCGGCGAGATTCAGGCTCTCGTCGGGATCGGCTCGCAGGTCGAAAAGCTCGAACTCTCCCTTGCGATGATCGCGGTGGAGTTTCCAGCCACCGTTGAGCACGGCCGTCTTCCGTCCGTTGTAAGACTTCCAGTAGAGCGTCGTGGGTTCGAGTGAATTACCATTCTCCAAGCCCGACCAAATGTTTCGTCCCTCCAATTTCACCGCGGTGATCGTCTCGCCTTGCCCAACAGCAGCCAGCGTCGGGTGGAGATCCAGCGCGCTCGTGACTTCGTCGAGAATTCCGGGTTTCAACACTCCGGGCCAGTTGACGAAGGCGGGCGTACGGACGCAGCCGTCGTAAAGATCTCCGATCCAGCCCCGCAGATCACCGTTGCTGCCCAGCACCGGATACGCCGGAAACTTGCCACCGTATTGCTGCGGCATCTCGCGCCAGTTGGGGATCGCGCCGTTGTCACTGAAGTAGATCAGCAAGGTGTTCTGGCGCTGTTTCGACCGATTAAGTGCCTCGACTATCTGGCCGATGGCCGAATCCATGTGAGTGACGGACGCGGCGTAGAGTCGCCGCGAGTCGGACTCAATCACGCCTTCGTATGGCTTCACCCATTTCTCCTCTTCCTGCAATGGCGGATGCGGTGCGCCGTAAGGGACGTAGAGGAAGAAGGGCTTTTCTCTCTTGCGCTCGATGAAGCGAATCGCCTCCGCCGTGATCAAGTCCACGGAATGCCCGTCTTCCTCGATCAGTTCGTCATTCCGATGCCAGGTCGCGTCGCCGTTCTTGTAACGATGGGTCTACTTGTCGATCTGGCCGTGGAGATAACCGTACGTGTGGTCGAATCCGTAATTGCGCGGCCCGATCTCCGGTCGAAGTCCAAGATGCCACTTGCCCGTGATACCGGTCTCGTAGCCTGCCACCTTCAAGGTATCGGCGATCGTTATCGTCTCCGGTGGGAGGACCTGTCTGCTGCGCATTCCAATTGCACCGAGGATTCCATAGCGCGACGGTGCCCGCCCCGAAATGAACGCCGCCCGCGTGGGCGAACACATCGGATATACGTAAAAGCGATTGAGTCGAATTCCCTCCTTCGCCAACCGGTCGAGATTCGGCGTCCGGATCTTAGAGCCGTGGTAACCAATATCCATCCAGCCCTGATTGTCGGACACAATGACGACGATGTTGGGCCGGCTGGCGGAACTCGTGACGGCGATAGCGAGAAAGAATGAAAAGAAATGGAGTTGCGTCACGGAAACAAGTGAAGCTCTCCATGGACGGTCGGACAACTAATTGTTTCTCATTCGAGCCACGTTCGCTAGAAACCGGCCCGTCGTTTCACCAATGTCCGATCGCCTGCCCATTTACGGAATTGAATCGCAGATCGTTGCCGAGTTGAAGGCGACGGGGCGGTTGGTGTTGTCGGCGCCGACGGGGTCAGGGAAGTCCACGCAGGTGCCGCAGATGTTGTTGCAGCACGGGTTGCTGGATGAGCCGGTGAAGGGGCAGGTGATTGTGTTGCAGCCGCGGCGGATTGCGGCACGGATGCTGGCAAGTCGGGTGGCTTCGGAGCTGAAGGTGCACCTGGGGCACGAGGTCGGTTACCAGATTCGCTTTGAGAATCAGAGTGGACCGAAGACACGGATCAAGTTCGTCACCGAGGGGATTCTCTTGCGGCAGATGATTCGGGATCCGGAGTTGAAGGATGTGGCGGCAATTGTCTTCGACGAGTTTCACGAACGCCATCTGTACGGGGACATTACCTTGGCGCGAGCCTTGGGCATCCAAGAGGAGTTGCGACCCGATCTGAAGCTGGTCGTGATGTCGGCGACGATTGATTCGGATCAATTGGCCACCTATCTCGGAAACGACTGTCGCGTGCTGCGTTCGGAGGGGAGGACCTTTCCCGTGGACATCGAGTACTCGCGCAAGCCGAGCTACGAGAATCGCGCGCCGGTCTGGGAGCAGGCGGCGGACGCGTTCTGTGAGTATGCGCGGCGGGATGATCCGGGCGATGTGTTGGTGTTCATGCCGGGCTCGTTCGAGATCCACAAGACGATCGAGACGTTTCGGCATCGGAAGGAAGCACGCGGCTTCGAGGTTCTGCCTTTGCACGGGGAACTGAGTTCCAAGGATCAGGACGCAGCGGTGTCGCGTATCAGCAAGCCTAAGATCGTGGTGGCGACCAACGTCGCGGAGACCTCGTTGACGATCGACGGGATTCGGTTGGTGATCGATTCCGGTCTCGCCCGGATTCCGCGGCACGATCCGTATCGCGGGATCAACACACTCTTGATCGAGAAGATTTCACAGGCTTCGGCGGATCAACGTTCCGGGCGGGCGGGACGGACTTCATCCGGTGTGTGTTTGCGGCTTTGGGCGCAGTCGGAGCATCAGGATCGCGCTTTGCAGGAGAAGCCGGAGGTGCAGCGGCTGGATCTTTCCGAGGTCGTACTCACGCTCAAGGAGGCGGGCATCGTGAAGCTGGACGAGTTTCGCTGGCTGGAGCATCCGGGAGAGAAACGATTGGCGACGGCGGAGGAATTGCTGCGTGATCTCGGGGCCTTGGATACGGACGGGAAGATCACCGACACGGGCCGGCGCATGTTGGCGTTTCCTCTGCATCCGCGATACGCACGGATGTTGTTGGCGGCCGAGGAATACAAGTGCGTGCAGGAAGCCTGCCTGGCAGCCGCACTCACGCAGGGTCGCGACATCCTGATCCGCAAAGTGGACAAGCGGACGAAAGATCTGCGCGAAGACAAATTCGGTCGCAAGGCGAAGTCAGACCTTTTCGTGCTGATGAAGGCGTGGAGTCACGCGGCGAACAATCGCTTCGATTTGACCGAGTGTCAGAAACTGGGCATTCACGCCCAGGCGGCACGGCAGGTCGGGCCACTCTTCCAGCAGTTCACCCACACGGCGAAGCGCGAGGGTTTGTCGCTACATGAGGAGCCCGCGAGTGAGGAGGCCTTGCAGAAGGCGATCATTCTCGGCTTCAGCGACCGCATCGCGAAGCGGACGGATGGCGGTTCCTTGCGCTGCGACATGGTGCACGGTCGCAAGGGTGTGTTGGCCCGGGAGAGTCATGTGCATCAGGCGGAACTGATCGCGGTGTCCGAGATCAGCGAGATTGGAAAATCGGACGGCGACGTGAACACCATTCTCTCACTGGCGACGGCGATTGAACCAAAGTGGTTGGAGGAACTTTTCCCGGAAGATTTCGCAAGCAAGGTCGAGGTCTGGTTCGACTCGCAGGCGCGCCGCGTGTATGCGCACGAGGCGTGTTTCTTTCGCGACATTCGGCTGGGCAAGAAGATGAAGGAGCCACCGCCACTCGAGCAGTCGGCGATGTTGCTGGCCGAGGAAGTAAATGCCGGACGCCTCGAACTGAAAGACTGGGATCATGCGGTCGAACAGTGGATTGCGCGCGTGAACTGTCTCGCCGAATGGTGCCCGGAGTTTGAACTGCCACCGATTACCGAAGACGATCGGCGCACCTTGGTCGAACAGATCTGCCACGGCGCCTTCAGCTACAAGTCCATTCGCGACAAGCAGGTGAAGGGCATGGTGAAGGAATGGTTGAGCGACTTGCAGAAGACGATGCTCAACGATCACGCGCCCGAACGACTGAAGCTCTCCAACGGCCGCACGCCGAAAGTCAAATATACCAGCGGCGAGTCACCCCTCATCTCCCTGCGCATCCAGGAACTCTACGATGTGAAGGCAACCCCAACCGTCGCCATGGGCCGCCGGCCCGTGCTCATCCACATCCTTGCTCCCAACATGCGGCCCGTGCAGGTCACGCAAGATTTGGCGAACTTCTGGAAAGAACACTATCCCGCGATCAAGTCGCAGCTCGCCCGGCGCTATCCGAAGCACGAGTGGCGGGATCTTTGACGTTCACAGCTTCTCCGCGAGCAACAACGTGAAGAGAATCAGCAGCAACACTGAGACTACGGCGACGATTCGGCGAAGCGTCGTTGGATCGCTGGGAAGCCTTCGCTCCGCGTCCAAGCGCGCTTTTGCCCGCTCCCGTTCCTTTTGTTCCGAAGATGATCCCATTTCCTCTCCAATTTTAACTATGCTCGTTTCGAGCCTTCTGCCGATCCTCGGCAATCAAGCCCAGTCCGTTGAGTACCTTCGCCAATCCTTCCAGTTCGTAATCTTCCACGTAACCGTCCTCCAGGATCTCTTCCAGGACGTGATAAACCGCTTCTCCGGGCCATTGGGTACGAGCTTCGGTGAGATTGTTCAACAGCCGCGCCAGAGCCAACAGATCGTCCTTGGTAACAGGACCCTTGGATCTGATCTGGCGGATGAATTGAACGGTCGGTTGATGCATCTCGGGGAGTTTAGATCTTTCCTTCGCTCAGAAGCGGTTCCAGCAAATCGGCAGCGCGCGGGCTGGCTCCGTGTCCCCAGCGCTTGAGCGCGCGGTGATAACTGAACTTTTCCATATCGCCCTGAGAAATGCACTCGTAGATGTTGTACCACGGCGTCTTGCCCGTGGAAATCACAAACTGAAGCTGCCCCGCTTTGACGGCCCGCCAGTTCTCCACCGGATCCAGGCCGCGGCCGACCTTCGCGGCGTGGCGGATGACGGCGACCAACTCCGATGGCCATTGCTTGGCCACGTTCGCGCTGGTTTTGAAGAGGCCCGCGAGTTCACGAGTCACGCACTTGCAGGCCCGGCCAGGGCTGGTTGCAGGCATGGCTGAGCGAACGTCCAACCAGTTGTCACAGGTGCAGGCGTAGCGGACCAGTTGGTGCGCGGCGCCCGGGTCTTCAATCCGCATCATCACCTGCTCGGGCTCGAGCTCCGGCAGTTTGAGGATCGTGCCTCGGGATTCATCCGGCTCTGAGACCGGCACGGAAGCCTCGCCTCCGTTCGATTCGGCGGGCCTGGCTTGGCCGGCGCAAATCACTTCCACGCCTTCGAGAATTTCTTCCAGGGCCTGCTTCTCCACCTCGTCAATCACCCCATCGGCGAGGATGTCCTTCAAGATTTGGAAGACGGCAACGCCGGGCCAGGATTTACGTGCCTCCCGAGTCTCATTCAGATACGTGGCCAAGGTAATGACCTCGTCGTCGGTAACCACACCGTCGTTGGTGATTTCGCGAATGAGCGAGAGTGTTTGCTGGTGGGATGCCATGTAATAGAACCGGCTCTTACGTTATAGTCCAAAAGACTATTCAATGTAGGCTGCAACCTTGTATTGAAGCCGCATTCATGCGCAACCTGACTAAGGCTCGATTCCACGGAGCCCGACCTAATTGGCAGCGTAGTCTTTGCCTTCCCAACTGTCGTAGACCGAGGATTGCCATGTTTCCAAGGCGTTCAGCATGCGATCGGCGCGGGACTTCTGCTTGGCGGAAAGGTCGTTGGTTTCCATCGGGTCCTTCACGAGGTGGTAGAGTTCGGTGGTAACCTTGCCCTTGGTCTGGATGCGATGGAACTTCCACGGCCAATCGGTCCAGGCAGCGTGTCCGTTGTAATCGCCGCGCTTGAAGGTCGGGAATTCGTTGGCGTTCTTCAGCAATCGCTCGGGTAGCGGGTTGGGTTTGCCGGCTTGTTGGGCTTCCATCAACTGCTTGATGAGCCGATCGCTCCAAGTGCCCTGGCCGGGCGTGTGGTTGTGCCAGAAGCCCATGGCGGGTCGCTTCTTCTGTTTGCCGGTGATGACCTTCGCGAGATCGATGCCGTCGAGGTGAGGTTGATGGACAACCTTGGCGCCGGCGATCTTGAGCAAGGTGGGATACATATCGAAAGAATTGGCCGGCGTGTTGATTTCTCTCGGCGAATACTTGGCGGGCCATTCGATCAGGGAGGGAACGCGGAGACCGCCTTCGTAAATGCTGCCCTTCTTTTCGCGTCCACCGGAGGATTCCTTCACCAAGCCGCCGTTGTCGCTCGTGTACCAAAACAGGGTGTTGTCGGCGATGCCGAGGTCGCGTAAGGCTTGGCGCAATCTGCCAATCTGTTGGTCGAGCAGGGTGATCTCCAGAAAGTAGCCGCGCATGCGTTTCTGGTCCTTGTAGAGATCCTTGGGCAAGCCTACGGGCAATTCCGCAAAGGGTCCATGCGGGGAGGGAAACCAGGTGACGGTGAACATCGGCTTGCCGCCGTCTTTGTGCTTCTTCAGGAAGTCGATGGTTGCGTCCATGCTGAGGACGGAGCCCTGTCCCTTGAGGTGTTCGTACTTGCCGTTGCGACTCAGGTAGGGGTCGACATCGAAGAAATTTAGACCGGACAACCACTCATCAAAGCCCTGTCCGCCGGGGCTGGTCGGACTGTCCGCCTGTACGGACCCAATGTGCCACTTGCCGAAATGACCGGTCACATAGCCGGCACCCTTCAAGGCTTCGGCGATCGTGGTTTCGTGCGGGCGCAGATAGTGACCGTGTTGAGGAACATTGGTGCGCATCGGCGTGCGTCCGGTCATCACACTGGCGCGGGTGGGCGAACACACCGGAGCCGCGGAATAAAAGCGATTGAAGACCACGCTGTTCTTGGCCATCGCATCCAGGTGCGGCGTCTGGACGAAGGGATGCCCGGTGAAGCCGGCGTCGCCGTAGCCCTGGTCGTCCGCCATGACGAGGACGATGTTGGGCGGGGTGTCGGCAGCTGGAGACCAGCAGGCCACGAATACAACAGCAAGAATGGCTCGAATAGCGTTCATGAAAGCGAGCGCTTTATCGAGTGGTCCCGAGGGAGTGGCAATCCAATAGTTGCCCCTCTTGTCGGTGATCAATAATCGGTATTCAGTTCACAGCAACGGATCAAGCTGCAAACGAGATGAAGGAACGTGGACGGCCCGATCAGCAATCCCTTCAGGTCCAACGCTGTAACAGTTCGCCATGGTAAACCATTTGTTGGCGTTGCGCTTGACCAGGCTGAGGTCGGAATCATGCTTCCCACATGACCGACTTTAGCCAGCGCCGGGCAGGATTGTTGTTCGGGGCGTTTACCGCCGACGCGCTCTCCCTTGGCGTTCACTGGATTTATGATGCGAAAGAGATTGAACAAACTCACGGACCGGTGACCGGTTTTGTCGCCCCCGGCAAGGATTCCTACCACCCCAACAAGCAGGCGGGTGATCAGGGCCATGTGGGTGATCAGACACTGTGGTTGGCGGATTTTCTCGTGCGGGAAGGAAAATGGAACGCGTCCCATTTCATGGATGAATGGGTGTCGCGTTGGGTTGCCTACGATGACTATGTGGACAAGGCGACCAAGACGACGTTGCACAATATCGAGAGTGGTATGTCCGCGGATGACGCGGCGAGCAATTCCGATGAATTGGCTGGCCCCGCGAGGAGCGCGCCGTTGATCGCTTTTCTGGCAAATTCATCGGAGTACGAGATTGTCCGGTCAGTGGTGGAGCAGAACAACCTGACGCACCGTTCGGCGGCGGCGGCTGAGGCAGCCGCCTTCGTTGCCCGGGCGGGGTATCGACTCCTCAATGGTGCCCCGTTGGCTGAGTCGCTTCGAGAAACGGCCCCGGCATGGGCGTTGGAAACTGCGGACGGTGTCCGGGAAATGTCAGCCGTGCAAGCCATCGGGCGCTTGGGGCAATCCTGTCCCGTATCGGCCGCGTTGCCGGGAGTGATTTACCTGTGCCTGAAGCATGGGGAAGATATGGAAACTGCCTTCGTCCAGAATGCCATGGCGGGCGGCGACAGCTGCGCGCGGGCATTGGTATTGGGCACGTTGCTCGGCGCGAGGCACGGGCTTGAGGCGATCAACGAAAGTTGGCGTCGCGATCTTCGTTCCGCTTCAAAGCTTCAAGCACTGCTCGATGCGTTGTACTAGTGCATCAGCCCATTAGTTAGTGTGCATATTTTGAGGGGCGGGTTAGATTCGGAGATGCCTCGTGAGTCCGAACCGATCAGCTTGAGCAAGAAGGAGCGAACTCATGGCGCTGACGCGCAAGCCGAAACTCTCCCATGGTTTCGTTCGACGGGTGCGCATCGTTCTGCTCGCCGAAGAGGGATTGGACAACCAGCTGATCGCCACCCGACTTGATCTGCATCGCAATAGTATTGGCAAATGGCGCCGTCGTTATCGTGCCGCCGGGATCGCCGGTTTGGAGGACCAGCCTCGCTCAGGACAGCCGCTGAAGTACTCCCCGGCGAAGATTCAGAAAGTGGTGACCAAGGTGTGCGGAAAACCACCCAAAGGAATGTCGCGATGGAGTCACTCCTCGTTGGCGCAGGCGGTCCAGATGCCCCGGTCGATCGTGCAGCGGATCTTGAAGAAACATGATCTTCACCCGCACCGTTTGAGGACGTTCAATTTCAGTCCCGATCCCGAGTTCGAGGACAAGCTGTTGGAAGTG
>JBMYQZ010000189.1:0-3614 GCA_049601855.1 Limisphaerales bacterium
ATCCTGACCGGGCTTTTTGTCGGGAGAACTTGGTTTAGTAGACTTGGGTGGCTTCGACCTCGATCACCGGCGTTTTCAGCAAGCTCGTGGTGAGCTTGGCTGCGATTCGAGCGTCGCCAACGGATGTCGCCTTGGCGTTGATCGTCCAGGTTGCCACCTGCTTGGCCGCGATGCTCGGCAGCGTGGCGAAGGTCACTACGTTGCCTTGAATCTGGCCCGAGGTCGCACCCCCGGCAGCTGTCGGAGTCACTTGGCCGGGGAATTCTACGACCAAACGCACATTGCTGTCAGGCGCCGTGCCTTGGTTGGTGACGCGAATCGTATAGGTTGTCGCCTCACCCTTGGCGGCCAACAACGGATCCGGATTGTCCACCATTTCGATGAGCACAGCCGGATACCCCTTCCACAGGGTCTGGGCTTCGGCGCTGTCACTGAGACCACCATTGGCGGTCGCAGTGACGCGATTGACGGTAACCCCAGCTTGCCGGGCGGTAAGGTCCAGCGTCATCGAACGACTTTGCCCGGCTGCCAATGTGCCGACGGACCAGCTGGCCTGCTGGCCGTTCTGTTGAGCGCCACCAACGTCGGTGACAACCGCATTGGACGGTGGCAGGTCAGTCACCGTCACGTTCTCAAGCGTGGTATCGCCAATGTTGGAAACGGTGATGTTATATCGCGCAATCTTTCCGAGGAATTGTTCCGCCGGTCCCGTCTTCACAACCTTCAAACCGGGTTGCACGACCTTGGTGACTGCCGTATCGGACACCGTGCCCGCGTTGTCAGACTTCGCCGTGGCGCGATTGGTAAACGTTCCACGTTGATTGGCAGTAACCGTGACAGTTGCCTGCTTGGCGTCGCCAGGCTGCAGATCGCCCGCATCAAACACCAGCTGTTGCTTACCGGTGTCATGTGACAAGCCAGGGGGAATGTCATCCGTCACTTCCACGTTCTTCGCGGGCGAGGTGCCGGTGTTGCGAACAATGATGTTGTAGGTAAAGCGTTCGCCAATCTGTGCCATGGCTGGGCCCGTCTTTTCAATGGACAGGGAAGGCTTGCCGACCTGCGTGACGATACAACCAAACGGCAGGGCGTGGATCGTCGAGCAGCTGCGCAACGCGCCTTCCGCCGTGGGCGTGATCCAGACTTTCACGTCGCGACGATCGCCTTCCTTCAGTTCCTTCCACGTCCAGGTCAGTTTCTGACCACTCACCGTCGCGGGCGGTTCGGAGCGCACGTATTGGGCGTTGGCCGGAATGTAATGGACGAGTTCCACATCACCGACGTGAGCACGCGGATTCACCATGATCGTATTCTCAAACGTCTGGCCCACCGCAGCAGTCGGAGGGGAGTGCTTGGTGACCTCCACCAGCGAACTCCGGAAATCAAAGTTGCTACCGGAGGTGGAGTGAACCGTCGGCGCAGGTGCAGGCGCCACCGTGGTCTGGGTGACCGTGGTCGTCTGGACCGGCTGTGGACCACGATGATCCGAGGCGTCAAAGCTGTAAGTGCGCGATTCCCAGCGGCTCACGCAGCCGCTGGCCAAAAAGGCGAGGAGGAGCGTCGTAGCCACAAACCGGGTTCCAAATTCGAAGGACCGCTTGTTGTTCATAGTAAGTTCAGTGGCGGTTGAAAAGTTCCGCAAGTCCTAGGATGTTGTTCGAAGACTCCCTGCAAGTGAAGATTTTTTCCGCGTTTCCAGCGGTTAAACTGAGTTCCAGCCCAAAATACCAAGATCCACGGACGTCACCACTGGAGCTTCTGCAAACGGGTACCGACTTCCTCGGCATTGGCCCGACTGTTGAAAGCCGAAATTCGGAAGTATCCCTCGCCCTCGGCCCCGAACCCCGCGCCCGGCGTAATGACGACGTTGGCCTCGTTCAGAATCTTGTCGAAAGCATCCCAACTGCCAAAGCCTTCGGGGCATCGTACCCAGATATACGGCGCGTTCGTACCACCGTATACGGTCAATCCGGCGGCCTTGGCACCTGCGATCAACACCGCGGCATTGCCCATGTAGTGCTCTACCAGAGCGGCCACCTGCGCCTTGCCCTCGTCTGAGTAAAGCGCTTCGGCACCACGCTGAACTGGGTAACTGACACCATTGAACTTGGTACTTTGGCGGCGGCCCCACAGGCCATGCAACTCGACCTCGCGGCCATCAGCCGCCTGCCCAACGAGTCCCTTCGGCACAACGGTAAACGCGCAGCGCGTGCCCGTGAACCCACCATTCTTCGAAAAACTACGGAATTCCACCGCGCATTCACGCGAGCCGGGGATCTCGTAGATGGAACATGGAATATTCTCATCCTGCACAAACGCTGCATAAGCAGCGTCATACAACAGGATGGCATTGTGCTTGCGGGCGTATTCCACCCAAGCGGTCAGCTGTTTGCGAGTGGCCACCGTGCCGGTCGGATTGTTCGGGTAGCAAAGATAGATCAGATCGACCGGTCCATCTGGGATCCCTGGGACAAATCCGTTCTCCTCCCGACACGGCAGATAGAGCATGCCCGCATAATGCGAAGCTTCGTCCGCTTCCCCGGTATGCCCGGCCATCACGTTGGTGTCGACGTACACCGGATAGACCGGATCCATCACCGCAATCCGATTATTGGCACCAAGGATGTCGAGAAAGTTCGCGCTGTCGCACTTGGCACCGTCGGAGACAAAGATCTCGTCAGCCCCGATATCCAAGCCAGAATAATCGTTGTCCGCGATGGCTTGGCGCAAAAAGTCATAACCCTGTTCCGGACCGTAGCCACGAAACGATTCGCGTTCGCCCATTTCGTCGACCGCCTTGTGGATCGCATCGCGCACAGCGGCGGGAAGCGGTTCCGTCACATCGCCGATGCCGCAACGAATGAGGCGTTCAGCGGCCTCCGCGTTGGCCTCACAAAAATTCTTCACGCGCCGGCCGATCTCAGGGAAGAGATAGCCCGCTGTCAGCTTCAGGTAGTTCTCGTTGACGTATGCCATGTTTGCTCGGAGCGGCGGAAAGTAGCGAAAAGGCGAGCCCCATGCAATACGTTCCGGCCGCGGTATCGATCGCCAATCGTAAGTTGGCTTTGAGTACTTCAAAACGGGTTTCGGACTCTGGTCAGGATTTCCGCAAGGGAAGACAGATCCACCGAAGCGGACCGGCCATTTGCTCCCACGGTTGGTGGGGTGAAATAGAATGGCGTCGCAATTCGCAATCCCAATCGAGACGCGCCCGTCATGGATTCCCACCTTTACAGCAAGAACGCCAGCAGGCATTCTCACGTTGTGATGCGTTCCTTAGCGGTAATGTTTACCTTGATCTCTGTCGCAACTTTTTCGGGTTGCACAACCTCTTCCATCACCAACCTGACTCCTAGAAATCAGGACAGGAACGCCGAGAGCGTCTATCCGATCGAAGTCTCGTTTGATTCGAATCTTCGCACCATCCGGCCCGAATCGATTCGCCCCTACGTTCAGGTCGGAAACGACAATTACCTGATGCGCCGCACCCCGGTCGTTCCCGACCGATGGGAAACATTGATTCCCATTCCGCGGTCGCAGAACCTGATCAACTATCGAGTGAAGGTGGATTTCAAGTATAACACGATCGGCGGCCCTGAATCCAACAGCGTGCT
>JBMYQZ010000189.1:3624-8884 GCA_049601855.1 Limisphaerales bacterium
GCTTTCTTCATCTTACCAACTCGTGGTTTTGGACTAGGCGCCCCCCCCCCCGACGTTGGGGAGTCAAGACTTCGAGGAGCGAATGAGTATAATTCCAAGCGGTGTCCCGCTAACGCTGAATCTTCCCTGGTCAACACTGAGGATCAATCCAGAGACACCGCGCGGTAGTACCGACGCTGGTGATTGGTGGATTGCTGATCGGTAAACTGAATGATACCGAACGGTGCGTGATTGGTCTCCAAGGTAACCCAGTTTCCCAGATCATCGGACGCTTGGATCCGATACAACTGATTGGTCTGTCCCTCGACACGGAATTGGAACTGGTTGATGACCACGTTGGTATCCGTGAACGGCAGCGGCTGATCCGACAATGAAATGAACACTGCGTTGCTGAAGAATCCGTAATTGGTCGACGCCCCGTTTGGCAGCGCGACAACGGTAAACGTGTTCGTGCTGCCAGGCGCGAAACGCAGCGCGTTGGTGTTCATGGAGATCGTAACGTTCGAATCAACCAAGGAAAGCAACGGCAAATCGACATTGTCAATGAAGGCCGCATCAAACCCTCCATCGTTGGCATGATCACGAAGATATCGCCAAGTCACGGTGTTGGTACCCGCCGGCACGTCAAAAGTAAAACTTCTCCAATCTGAATTTCCTGATTCACGCAGAAGATTGGTACCATTGAGATTGAATTCGAAGAAATCGAAATTCGGTTCCGTGCTGACCTTGTAGCTGAAAGAAGCCTGACCAGCACGCATGTTTCCGGTAACGGATTGCTCACTGGAACCGTTGTGATCGACAATCCCTGACCGAGCAAAATAGGACCCTCCAAACACGGTGTTGGTAAACGTGGCATCAGTGGCTTGGACCGACCACGATCCAGCCCAAGCGACGCCCGGATTGAACGCCATACTCTCAAAGTCGTCCGAAATCGAACGGCGGCCGAAGACCGCCGTAAGTGCCATGTTGGATTGGATGTTGAACACCAGAGGATTATCCAAGGACAACAAGTCTCCAGTCCAAGATACAAAATCAAAGCCGGTATTCGTCAGCGCGGTCAGAACAACGGGATCACCCGAGCGGTAAGCTCCACTCCCCGGGATCACCGCGCCACCCTGTGTCGTATCGACGGTGAGGGAGAAGATTTTCGAAGCCTCAAAATTATAATGCAGAATAACATTGCCAGCGGCAGCGTCGAGACCGTCGATCGCAATCCGGTATTCCTGTCCAGCGAAGACACCACTAATCACCTCGCTATGAACCACCGTCGGCCCGGCATCGTCATTGGCGGCGACAACTGCCAGATCGTTGATCCGCGTTCCGGAATACAGTGACATAATCGTGTCGATGGTGGAATTGGTCGTCGATAGCGACAGCACACCATCGGCCGTCGGCACGAACGAGAACCAGATCGACTTTCCCCCGATCTTGCCCGCATGAAGAGGTTCGTTGCCCTCCACCGTCGCATTGCGGTTGTCGTTGGTAACCGCCCCTGAAAAATTGGTCAACGGAGCTGCGTTCTTGAAGATATCATTTACCGGATTGAACGCCCTCAAGGTAACGGCAAACGACAGCAAGTCGCTGCGGTTTTTTGCCGTGTCAAAGGCGGTGATCTGAAGCAGGTTTGAACCGGGTTGGAGGATGAGGGTTGAAGACCAGATATCGTTGGTGGGCACCGTCTGGACAGGCACGCCATCATTTCCGACGATTTGAATTAATTCAACACCGGAACTATCGGGATTGGGGTCGAGGGCGGTACCGGAAATAGTCAGGATGGGTTGGTTCACAATCAAGCCCGAGGGCGGATTTGTGATGGATACCGTTCCGGCCGTCAGATTGGTCGTTATCATGTTGGTGATTGCAATCTGTGGCTGAGTAACATCCTGGTCTCCATTGAAGGCCATACGCAATCTGACGACGCCGCTCTGATTGGTATCCGTCCCGGCAACCGCAATGCGGTAAGTGTGGCCGGCAATCGCGTTGAATTTGACGAAGGCCTTGTCTCGGACAAATTGGCCAAATTCGTTGGTGACGTCATTCGCAGAGACCACCTCGGCCAAGTTGGCAATGTTATTGTTCGTGTAAACCGCCAATACCGTATTGAATCCGCTGCCCAAGGTATCAATCAGCACCGGGCCACTTTGGACCGGAGCCCAATTCCACCAGACCGAATTCCCGCGTGCTGCCACCCCCGCGTGCAACGGTTCGTTGGCCTCCACGGACGCGAAAAAGTTGCCTCCGTTCACAATGCCGTTGGTTTCCGGCAATCGTTCCGGAATCTTGAAAGCACCGGCAAAGAAATCGTTACCTGGAGGAGGAGCCACCGTGTAAATATTGGTGAAGGTGAGCGTGTTCTTGCCCGTCGCTCGAACTGTAAAGATGGCCTGTAAATTCGTGCTCACGACCGGCAGATTGATGGCTCGCGTATAGACCTGGTCATTGGCCAGCGCGTCGGGTGGCAAGCCATTGTTGACGAACGTCACCGTGGTGAAAAGACCGGGGGCTTCCATGTCCACCGTCGCATTGGTAACACCCAAGGTATCAAAAACTCGAGCCGTGAAGGTCTGAGCCAATCCCGCGGGAATCAGGCTACCGGACGGGGGTGAAACGACGACTTCCAGATTGCCATCCGGCGGAGTCGAAAGGTCCACCATTCCCCACCACGTTCCCCAACGGTCAATTCCCGCCACGGGGGTTGAGGCATACTCCTGGATCGTCCAAAGATCGAGGTCATTGAGAGGATCGACCGCGGTGGCGCTATATTCGCCCCAAGTGTTGGCGCCCGTGACCGGGTCCGACTTCAGGTAGGAGCTTTCGCCGGTCTTGTACACCTCTTCAGACTGCAGGAAATTCAACGGGTCGGTGGCAAAACGGAACGAGTAACTCGCACTGGGATAGTCTGTCGCTGAAAACGCCGAATATCCCAACATGACATCTGAGTTACGGTTCACGCCAATCGAAGGATAAGCAAAGTGCCTTACCCCGGTCGCATCATCGACTCGGCCGAACTGCACCACCGTGCCGCTCGGGTTGATCTCCCACCACTGGGCCGCGGCCCGGGTACCATTTCCCGCCGGCAAAAATACCGACTGTGCACACCACAACGAACCGTTCCGAAGCACCAGATTCTGAATACGCGAATCTCCTGCAGAAATGAGCGCCGAACTATCCCGTTGCGGAAGGAAATCTGCCGTAGCGGTGTTAGGCACATCGCTCCATGCGGAATTCGCTGCCGGTTGCGCGATTTCCGTCAACGAGAAGATGTTGGTTGATTCGGTCAATCGGAAGAGCCTGACGTTGCCGTTGCCAAATCCGTCATTACCAATGCCGTTGGCGATCAGAAAAAGCTGACCGGGGCTACTGTCATAGCTGACGGCCGGCACCAATGAAGACACCGTAAACTCTTCAATCACCGTGCGTAGCACGTTGGTATTGAGAATGTTGCCCGGCGGCAGCGGTTGAAACAGTTGATTCTTGTCGAACACGTAGACACGCGAGCGATTGAAGGTGTTTCCACCGTTAAATCGAAGATTCTTGCTCACAACAATCCAGTCATCGTTGAAGCCAACATTATCGTCGCTACCCCAAGTGACGTTGTTCGTGAAATCGATGAAAATCCGGTACTTAAACCATGTCAGGGTCGGATCGCTTGTGGCCGAAATGGCCAATAGCAGGGCTGAGTTTGGACTCTGCGGATTGGCACAGGCAGTATGAATCCAGCGGTCGTTCGCCGGATCATAAGTCAACCGTGGGCTGTTCACGCGACCGTTGATGCCAATTTCCGCCTGCCAAAAATTCGATAGCGTGGTGGTGAAGAGAGGGGTTCCAGTCTTGCTCTGAACTGACAGTTCCGTGTTAAGAGCCACCATCAGGTGGTTCGTCCCGACGGCAGCGGCAATGCTTGGAGGATTAAAAGTGTTGTTATCCAACAGAGCCTGAAAGGTGGTATCAGGACTGGGAGAGAAGGGCTGACGCGTCGGCTCGGAGGCCAGGTTGGGCAGATCAGCAAGGTTCAGCAGCCTTGCGGTTATTTCCGGGGGAGCACTTAATAGTTTCTGTCCGGTTGCTGCCCGGGATTCACGGGCAGCGATTACCAATCCAAATACAAATAGCACACCCAACACATACCGGATTCGGCTGGCGGAACTGGTTGACTTGTCTGTCCGGTCCATCATCAGTGATCCGATTACGGCCGATAGCCGATACGGTAAAATCTCATAGTCGTGTTGGTGGGCAGGGCATCCTGGAACGAAACATCTCCATTGGTGAGACTGCCATTGAAAACCGATGTGATGGGGGCGAAAGAAGCGGTGATTCGATCTGTCGCCTCAATCGAATACAGCGTCTCCGCAGCGGCACGCCAAGAAATGGTGGCATTCGTCGGCGAAGTAGCTGCACCTGTCACAGACACATTCTGTCGCATAAGCACACCGTCAAAAGGTGACCCACTATTTAACTCGTCTTCGGAAGCGTTGACGACGCCATCTCCGTCCGAATCAAGTATTTGACTGTTGAATTTCGCACTGTTGACCACGGTCTGGACCACGTTGCCAAGTGCATCGATAAACGAGAATGTTTGTGAAGAATTGGGACCGGTAAAATCTGAGACCCACCGAACGCGTTGCTGCAAGGTGGGATCGGTCGCATTCGTCACCGCAGCCAGGACATGTTCCACGGATGGTGACGCATTGGCGAAATAGATGGTCAGGTTGGTATCAATCTCAAGGTGGGAACCCAGATTCTCGTTGGTGATGCTGCCTCGGAGATCCAACAAATCGACATACATCGCGCTGGTCTGGCCGTCACCACTGGAGAACCGGACAAGATAAGGTTGCCCCAGACTGTCTGTCGTATTGATCACCAATTTGCCTAGCGCGAGGTTGTTTGTGTAACCGTCAACCGATTTACCGCGATCCGTCGCCGCCCAATGATGATCCACCACAAAACTCCGAGGAATGACCGATTCAAACGTCGTGCCCAGCAAGTCACCGATACCAGGCTTCCGGAGCACCGTAAATCCGCTTCCAACCACGATGTTGTTGCTCCCAGTTCCCGTAGCGTCACTCACCAAGTTGGTCACATCCATGATGAACCTCGCAGGTGTCATGATGTCTTGACCGACCATTTTCAAGGAGTTGCCTCTGATCGAGAGATTTCCAACCGCGACCTGCCGCCCGCGCCGACCCGCGGCCGTATTGGCCTGCAGCTTTACGGCCGTGGCATCAATGGTCATCGGCCCGCCGGTCTCCGCGGACAGTAA
>JBMYQZ010000190.1:0-8861 GCA_049601855.1 Limisphaerales bacterium
ATGCCGATCGCCGGCAACCCGATGCCCTACTGGATCAATGCGATTCAGGATCGCCTCGGCAACACCATCACCGAATTGACGCGTGTCTCGGATCGCCAATGGAAGTTTGTGCGGAGTGGCACGATCGGCCTGACGGCCACTGAGTTGACCACCCTGGCGCAGTGGCTGACGCCGTCGAAGCCCATGCCGGCAGTGCTCGCTCCACCGGGGGTGAACCGCAGATGATCAAGCTGGGCGTCAACATCGACCACGTCGCAACGATCCGCCAAGCGCGCTACCGGGGTCAGGAAGCGGGGGAACCCGATCCCGTCGCCGCCGCCCTGGCTTGTGAGCAGGCCGGTGCTCACGGTATCACCGCTCACTTGCGCGAAGATCGCCGTCATATCATCGATCGCGACATGCCGGCCTTGCGCGATGCCATCAACACGCGGCTGAATTTTGAAATGGCCAACACCAGAGAGATCATTGCGATTGCCCTGAGTGTGAAGCCGGACATCGTCTGTCTCGTTCCCGAGAAGCGTGAAGAACTGACGACCGAAGGTGGACTCGACGTGACGGCCAATCTCGATTCGCTCCGGGAAACCACCAAGCGCATGCACGATGCCGGAATCGAGGTCAGCCTCTTTGTTGATCCTGAACCGGCGCAGATCGATGCCTCGATCGCGGTCGGTTCGGATTTCATTGAGCTGCATACCGGGACGTATGATCACGCATTCGGTGAACCTTCCGAGTTGGAAGCCGAAATCTCCCGTTTGACCGCGGCCTCTGAACAAGCCCACACGGGTGGTCTGCAGGTCAATGCCGGCCACGGGCTGAACTACGAGAACGTCTCTACGCTCGTAGAACGTGTCCCACACCTGGTGGAACTCAACATCGGCCATTCAATCGTCAGTCGCTCCGTCTTCACCGGTATCAGCGCGGCTGTATCCGACATGCTTGCCGCGATGAACCGGAAATAGCGGTTTCAAATCCGCTGCCAAGACGGCAGACTGTTCTTCGTGCGAGTCATCGGACATTTGCCGGACGAAACCAGCGCCAGGAAGTTTGGTGAGCTGTTGTGGTCCAAGTCGATCAACAACGACGTCGAGCCGGATGACGACGGCAGCTGGATGGTCTGGGTGATCGACGAAGATCAGCTCGACGCCGCCAAGGCGGAGTTCGACAGTTTCGATCCCGCCAAGATTCCCGAGGACTTCGCCTCCGTCGCCCGTCGGGCCAAGGCCGTCCGCGATGAACTCGCGGCGCAGGATAAGAAGGCCAAGGTCATCAAACGTCGCCGCGATCTCTTTGTGGACATGCGCGCGTACGGTATCGGCCCCATCACGGTCGCCCTGATCGCCGTTTGCGTTCTGGTCACCTACATGACCAATTGGGGGGGGAACGAACGGGCCGACGACTTGTTCATTGAGAAGACATCTCAGGATCAAGTATTCCCTCAACTCAGCCGCAATCTCTCCCGGGTGAAGAGCGGGGAGGTCTGGCGTTTGATCACGCCGTGCTTCATGCATGGCACCATCTTCCATCTCTTCTTCAACTGCTGGATCCTCCTCACCTTCGGAGCCATGATTGAGGGGCGCAAGAGCCCGGGCTACCTGATGGCCATGGTTATCGTTGCGGGTGTACTGTCGAATCTCTTGCAGTACTACATGACGAACCAACCTCGATTTCTTGGGTTTTCCGGGGTGAACTATGCGCTCTTCGGTTACCTCTGGATGAAAGGGCGTTACGCCGCCAGCGAAGGCATGGGCCTGGCGAAACCCACCATCATCTTTCTCCTCGTCTGGTTCTTCCTCTGCTTCAGCAACCTCGTTGGTCATATCGCCAACTGGGCACATGCCGGCGGCCTGATCGTCGGTATACTGTGGGGATTGATTACCAGTCCCGGTTCATTTCGCGAAATCCTTCGCGGCAGATGATCCGCTTGATCACGGGTCTTCGTGGGAGTTGCCATCGCGAGGGAGAGATGCATCTCGCAGGTTGAATTTCGACTTTCCGAACCCGTTGAATCCAGCGATAGCGTGGTAGCGAGGCTCTCCAGAGCCGTGGTTGGCCACACGACTCTTCCGCTAGAAGATTCTTCGCGGGTTGACGGGAGGGCTTTTGGGTGCCGGAGGTTTGCGGTGGACGCGGTAGCAGTGATTGGCGCGGAAGGGGCCGGAGAGTCGGGTTATGGCGCGATTTGGCCAGAAGACCTCGATGCGTTCCACCTGTTCATGTTCACCGATGCCGAAGTGGGCTTCGAGCGGGTCGAAGGACATGAAGCCGCCGCTGGCCTGAATGTGGCGGATCTGCTGTTTCTTGCCATCGCCGTAACGGATGACGATCTGGGCGCCAATGGCGTAGCTGTTGCCGATGTCGTCGCGTAACTGGATGGTGATGGAGTTGCCTTTGGGGCCCTGGTTTTGGAAGACCCGGGCGTTGGCAATGGCGACCGGGAGAGTGACGATGTCCAGGTCGCCATCGCGGTCGAAATCGATGAAATTGTAAGCGCTGGTGGAGGAGTAGTCGCTCAATCCGAATTCGTCGCTCAACAAAGTGAAGTTGGTGCCGTGGTCGCTGTGGAAGAAGGTGTTGTTCTGACGGGAGGGAAGCAGCGTGAAGCCGTTGGCGACGTAGGCATCCTGGTATTCGTCGTGATCCACGTCGGCAAAGTTGGCGTTCCAGGTCCAACCCGCCGCCGCGAGCCCGCGGGAGTTTCTCAAATTGACGTAGCGCCCGTCCGCCCGGCGTTTCAGGAGGAGGTTCTTGTAGTCGCGGTTCTGCGGGATCTCGCCGGGCATATCCTGATCGACGATGGCTTGGTGAGGCGACTCGATCCGGTCGAGGAACATGAGGACGTCCTTGCGATGATCGGGTGTGTATTCGCGGAAATCGACCTTCTGGGCATCGTCGTTGCGGGCGACCTTGACGACGCTTTCCTGCTGGTAGGCGGAGTGGTTTTCGTAACCGGGACTCAGCGCCATGGCGGCAGAACGAACGACGCGGTAGGCGATCCAATCCTGCTTGATATCCTCGTCGATGAAGTGCAGCCAGGCCAGGTGCGACTGGGCGCGGAAGATCTGCATGTTGTTGCGGAACTGTTGACGAAGTTCACGTTCGCGCTCGGTGCGGGCGAGCCGTTCGAACTCCTTCATGTTGATCGCGATGTTCTTGTCCCCGTTGATCTGGGCGGTGTCGGAAACCTGGGAGATGTAAATCTCGGGCCGGAGGTCGTTGTCCACGTCCACAAAGCGCATGCTCATCGTGCCCCAGCAGGTCTGATCGATGAGACCATCCTCGGGCAGGACGCGTTGCGGCCCGCGGGGGGTGCCGACGTAGAACATGTCGGAGACGGCCCAGTCGTTGTAGCAGACCAGGTCGTCGTAACGATCATTGTTGATGTCAGCGATCATGACGCCGAGCGTTTCACCAGGCAGGTCCGGCATGTCGCGCGGTTCGAAGCGTCCCTGCGCGCGGTTGAAGATGACCTGGTTGCGGCTGGATTCGTGGGAGATCGGAACCATCTCCGCGACGTGACCGACCGTGTAATTCCCGGCGTACATGTCAAGCATGCCGTCGCGATCAAAATCACTGAAACCCATCGACAGGCAGGTGGCACCCGGTTTGTGGGAGATCTGCTGGAGGTATTGCGGATGGAAGCGTCCGCCGGAATTCAAGACCGTGTAATTGCCGTGGTCGAGCGTGGTGAAAACGATGTCGAGTCGATGGTCGTTGTTCAGGTCGACGAGGGCGGCGTTGAGAATGCCGATCTGGTTGAACTTGCCGAGATCGAGTTCCTGGCGGACGAAACGCTCACCGCGGACGTTCGCGAAGAGATAAAGGCCGCCAATGTCCGGATCACCCGGGATGAGCAGATCGGGATAATTGTCCCCATGCACATCGCCACTGGCCAATCCCCGCGCGAAGATCTGCGGGTAGATGACAAACTTGCGGATCGAGAACATCGTGGGCAGGTCGATGCCCAGATCCTCGCCATCGCGTCGCTCGAAGAGTTTGCCGCTCGCCGACTCTCGTTCGGGATAGGCGTAACTCGCCATGAAGATATGGTTGCTCGATGGCGTTTGGTTGGTGAACGCGGTGAATGCCTCCAAGGCGAGCGGGGAGGCGGAGAGTTCCGATTGGATGACCGGCCAGGGGGTCGGTGCGGCGACCAGGGGCACTTTTCTTTCGACCGGTTTCGATCCGTTGAAATGTCGGTAAAGCAACTGGCTGACGATCATTGAGTCCAACCGCTTGAGGGCGATGATCACCACGGCGAAGGAAAGGCAGACGGCCAGGCGATGCGAGAACGCCTTGGCCACGATCAGGTAGGAATAAATGCTGTAGCTGCCGAGCGTGAGCAGGAGTACGGCGGCGAACGATTCCGGGATTCCCAACCCGATCAGGATGATTACCACCACGATGTCAAAAGCCATCGGCACGGGCAGCACGACGCCGACCAAGGCCAGCGCCACCATGATGAGGATGGGCGAATAACGACTGGCCGAGGACGCGATCGATTCCATCAGCTCAAACGGCAACAAGGTGATCAACAGACTGCCGAGAAAGCCCGCCAGCAACATCAGTGGCACGGTCTGCTTTGCAATCCGCAACAGGTTCTTGATGAAGTTCTTGCCGGTCCAGGTGGCCGCCTCGCCCCAATTGGCCGGCACGGTGTCGGGGGGCGTGAATTCGCACACCGTGTTGATGTCGCAGCTCTCGGCCGCTTGGACGTTCGCGGTCAGCCACTGTTTCGGTGCCAGCTTCACGACCAAGGGGATGACCAGGAAGATGAGGATCAGGGACGAGACGAGTTTCAACGCGGCGAGATACCACGGCAGCAGGGAAAACATCATGCCAACCACGATCACGTTCATGGTCGGAGAACTTAGCATCGCGCCCAAGGCGGTCTCCGGTTTGGAGCCGCCCTTGTTGAGCCCATAGGCAACGGGTGCCGCGCAGTTCACGCACAGACCCAATGGCACACCGATGAGGAAACCCTTGAAGGTGTTGCCCATCAGTCCCTGGATCGGACCACCTTCCATGAAGCCGAGAATGGTCAGGAGGCAGGCGGCGAAGACGAGACCGAAGGCCATGCCCTTCTTGTTGGTCTCCATCCAGTTGACCGTACTGAAGATGACACGTTTCCAAGCGGGGTCATCGGCCTTCACCTCCAGCACCACGTCGAAGGCAATGCCTTGCAGATCGCGATCACCACCGATGGAGGACTTTTCGTTGAGGTCGGGGTAGCGCGAACCGGTCCAGAAACTCAGCGCCACGCCGAGGGTGAGCAACAGACCGATGATCAGTCGCTTATCGATGCTAAACCCGGATTGCGTGGTTTCCATGCAGTTTGGCCGGCGGCGCGGCGGCGAAGGGATACACTAGTTTGGCGGTATCGGCCACGCAAACGTTGACGCCAATGGTTTCGAACGTCACCGATTGAATTCGTTCAACGTTCACGCGATTCGGTACAGTTTGTGCGTTCATTTGCGACATGGATCGGGAACAACTCCAGCAGTGGTTGAATGACCGCATCGCGTCGGAGCGGCGCAATCAGCTGGGCTTCGCCTTTGTAGGTGGGGCATCCGGGATCGCCGTGACGACCTTGACTGCCGGGTTGGGTACCGGCGCGGTCTACCTCGCGATCCACCAGGTGATGGAGATTGGGCGGGCGTTTTGGGGTTGGCAGGGTTCGTTTGAAGCCACCGTACTGAATCTTGCCTGTATCGCCGTCGCGTTCCTCGCTTTGCAACTCGCCGGGATGCGGCGGGCCACGGAGGATTATGTCTTTTATCTGCCGCAGGTGGATTGGCGGGCGAGTCAAAACGTTGGCGTCGTGATCGCCACGATCTGGGCAATTCTCCTCGATCTCGTTTACAGCGGACCGCGCCTGATTCGTTTTTCATATGATCGCCTGTGTTTGCGGTGTGAATTTGACGCGATCGATCGCGAAATCTGTGTGGGTGTGCTCCATGCGATTCACTGCCAGGAAAGCCGCGTGTCATTCATTGAATTGGAGGATGCCGTACCGGGCTTCGACGAGATGGAGCATCTCCGGCAATTACTGTTGATCAAAGGCGTGATGAATCTGAAATCCGATCCGCCGGGACTGAGCATCAATAGTGATTTGAGGAAGGAATTCGGATCGCCTTCCCAGAAGCGTCACGCTCGGGCCAAGCGTCGCGAAGCCTCGGGTGCCACGAAGGATACGAATCAGCAAAGTCGTGAATCTCGCGGAGGGAAACCGAAGGCGGACAAGCCCCCGGCCTTCCGCTGCGTCGGTTGTCGGCGCAAATTCCGCCTGCGCAATCTGCAGGGCGGTGTGGACTTCAACTGCCCGATGTGTGGCGAATCGTATCGGACGACTGCGGATTCCCATGGGCATGTTCGCGTCGAACGCCAGTCGGACGAATACGACCCGACGGTGAATATCGAATTCGGTACCGACATCCATGAAGCCTATCTCACGCTCGGTTTGACTCCGGGCGCGACGAAGGATGAGGTCAAGCAGGCCTATCGTCGCCTGATGAAGGAGTATCATCCGGACAAGGCCACGCAACTAAGTTCACCGGAACGAAAGCACTTCGAGGAACGAAGCAAACGGATCAACCAGGCTTACGGCGAGATTCTCGATGAGTTGAGATAGGTTGCAGTGCGTCGTGAATTGTCCTGCTGGAAGCCAGCAGCACGAGGATTCGGTCCGCTCGGGGCTTCTGGTGGAAGACCGGGCGGGGCGTTAGAGCGGTTCGCTCCCGGAGTTGTCGGTGTCGAGCTCGTGCCAGTTGGTGACGTCGTCTTCGTGTTTCTCCCAGCAGAGGAAGGCTTCCTTGCCTCCGATGAGGGTGGGGAAATCTAGGAGTCCGCGTTCGATTTCCTTCACCTGGATTTCGCGGGAGCTGAATTCCTGCATGGTCTGTTTGAATTCAGCGGTCTTGACGACCCACTCGTTGACGCGATTGCCACCGAGGTCATCGCCGGCGTGGAGCATGTTCTCGGACTGGGTGTCGTAGAGCTTGATCCACTCACGAAGTTCGTGGAGACGCTTCAGCCATTCGCGAAGTTGGGGAATCAGCTCGCGGGCTTCGTCGCGGGTATAGTGCTTCCGGAAACGGCGCGGCATCGGTCAGTTGCGGAGACGTTTGTTGGTCTCGTCGAGCTTCTTCTGGATCTCGGGCTTGGCCTTGATCTTGATGGCCTGCTGGTAATTGGCACGGGCATTGCGAAAGTCGCCGATCGCGAAGTAGGCGTCGCCGAGGTGATCGAAGAGCGTGGGGTCGGTCTCCTGCTCAATGTCGGAGAGTTCGACGGCACGAACCAGCCAGGGAATCGACTCGTGCTTCTGTCCCATCATGTAGAGAACCCAGCCCATACTGTCCAGGAAGGCGGCATTGTCGGGTTCTGCGGCAACGGCCTTCTGAATCATGGCGCGGGCTTCGGCGAGGTTTTCACCGCGCTCGGCCCACATGTAACCGAGGTAGTTCAAGGCGTCGGGGGAATCGGGCTTCAGCTTCAGGGCCTGGCGGAAGAGTTTGGCGGCCTCAGCGTATTTCTGGGCGCGTTCAAAGGTGGCGCCCATCTGGAAATAGAAGCCGTGATCGAGCGCGGCGGGCAGCTTCTGCTTGGCCACGGTCTCGGCGGCCTGATAATAGCGGACCGAGTTGGCGTAGTCGTCCTTGCGGCTGTAGCAAAGGGCGGTGAGATACTCGAGGCGGAAGGTGGGTTGGAAGAGTTTGCGCGCCTGATTGAGCGTCTTGAGCGCGTCGTCAGTCTGGTCGGCGGTGAGAAGCACGCCGGCGAGTGAGAAGTAGTAGTCCTTTTCCCGGTCGTTGTATTGGATGGCCTTGCGGTAGTAGACGGCGGCTTCATCCCACTTGTCGTTCTCGGCGGCGATCAGGCCGCGGAGGTAATTGAAGCGGTGACTGGTGGGTTGGGAGTTGAGGAGCCGGTCAAGTTCGCGAATGGCCGCCTGGGGCTGTCCTGAGTTGTAGTAGAAGAAGAAGAGCTTTTCCTGGTAACCCAGGTTGCCGGGATTGGCACGTTGGAGGGCGCGGAAAAGCGATTCGGCTTTCTTGGTGTCGCCGGCGAAATGATGAAGTCCCGCAAGTTGTTCGACGTAGCGGGTCAGCGGCAGGCGACGACCGTCAATGCGCGCCAAGACCTGCTTGAGGTTCGGTATCTCGGCGTCGCGGTATTGGGGGAAGACCCGGATCTGGTCCATGAACATCCGGGCCAGATTCAGGAGGAAGATCGAGCTCACGTTCTTGACCTTGGAGGCGCGGTGCAGAATTGCGACCGCGGCATCGTTCTTCTTTTCGGCGTTGTTGATCTGAAACAGCGTCTCGTAACCGAGGATCAGATCGGGTTTCTTGCGAATCGAGGTTTCCGAGGCCGCCCGAGCCGCGCTGGTGCGCTGTTTGCCCCGATAGGCGACACCCAGCAGGGCGTCGATGGAGGCCGGTGAATCTGATTTCCGGGCCGCCTCCTCGAGTACGTCGATCGCTTCGTCGAGCTTTTGCTGGCGCAGCAGGCGATCGGCGACATCGAGCGTCAGCTTTTCGTTGGTGGGATCGGCCTTGACCGACTTGAGAAAGTGATCGAAGGCCTGATCGGGCTTGCGTTGGTGACGGCTCGACAGGCCGGCGGCGAAATTGGCGAGCGCCTTGACACGATCATCGAAGGCTTTGCGGGCGGCCTTCTTCTGTTTGGTCGTGACCTCGTCGGCGTTGAGCTTGCGGATATCGGTGGCGGGAGGCGTATCCGCCGCCGGCTGGGTGCTTTGGCAGCCGGTGAAAACGAACAGCAACAGACCGGCCATCCCGGTCTGGGTCACGCGGGTCACGCGATTGAGGGTATCCAAAATAAACGGCACAGCTCCAAGA
>JBMYQZ010000191.1:0-8848 GCA_049601855.1 Limisphaerales bacterium
GGCCTCACAAGTGACGTAGACCGGTGGCAGGAATTGCATCTCAATCTTCAGCACACCGTCCCCGGTGCATTTTTCACAACGTCCACCCTTCACATTAAAACTGAAGCGACCGGGTCCGTAGCCTCGTATCTTGGCCGCGGGTAGTTTCGCAAACAGATCCCGGATCTGGTTGAAGATCCCGGTGTAGGTGGCGGGATTGCTCCGCGGCGTGCGACCGATCGGGGATTGGTCGATGACGATGATTTTGTCGAATTGATCATCGCCCTTGATCGCGCGATGGACACCAGGGCGTTCCTTGGAGCCATACCATTTGCGGAACAAGGCGCGGCGGAGAATGTCGTCCACCAAGGTGCTCTTGCCAGACCCGCTCACGCCGGTGATGCAGGTCAACAAACCGATGGGGAAACGGGCGTGAACATCCTTGAGGTTGTTCTCTTCGGCACCTTTGACCTCCAACCAGCCTCGAAAGGGATCAGGCTTGGGCCGTTTCTTGGGGATGGGAATCTCGTATTCACCCGAGAGGTATTTACCGGTGAGCGATCGCTGGACTCCCTGAATCTCGTCGGCGGTGCCGTGAGCGATGATCTCGCAGCCATGAACGCCGGCTCCGGGCCCGATGTCGATCAGGTAATCGGCGCACCGGATGGTGTCTTCGTCGTGCTCGACCACGATGACGGTGTTGCCCAGATTCTTGAGATTCTGCAGTGTCTCGAGCAGACGATCATTGTCGCGTTGATGGAGGCCGATACTGGGTTCGTCGAGGATGTAGACGACTCCCACCAAGCCGGCACCGATTTGCGTGGCGAGGCGAATGCGTTGGGCTTCGCCGCCGCTAAGGGATCCACTCTCGCGATTCAGGGTCAGGTAGCCGAGACCGACGCTGCGGAGGAAGCCGAGGCGGGCGCGAATCTCCTTCACCAGATCACCCGCGATTTCCTTTTGAAACTTCGACAGCTTCAGCTGGTTGAAAAACTCGTCTGCACGGTCGATGGGCAACGCGCCTATGTCCATGATCGACAACCCAGGCAGGTTCACCGGTTCGCCTTTTTTGGTCGGCTTACCCTTGCCTTTCACATCGTTCCCCAAACGGATGGCAAGGATCTCGGGCTTGAGGCGCTGGCTGTTGCAGGCATCGCAAGGCTCGGGCGCCATGAAGCCTTTCAGGCGATTGCGGGTGAACTCGCTTTCGCTTTCCACAAAGAGGCGAGCAAGATTGGGCATCACACCTTCAAACGGCTTCTTGCTGGCCTTGCCGACGCGGTACAGCGTGAAATCAATTTCCTCCTCGCCGGAACCGAAAAGGACGACCTGTTTGAATTTCTCGGGCAGCAACCGCCACTTCTTGTCCAACGGAACGTCGAAATGCTTGGCCACGCCTTTGAGCATGGCCTTGTAATAACTGACCATGCGTTTGCCGCCCCGCTTCCAGGCGAGCACCGCGCCTTTCTCGATCGTTTTTTCGGGGTCGGGAACAACCAACGCGGGATCGAAAACCATCTTCTGCCCCAGACCGTGACAGACCCGACAGGCCCCGGAGGGTGAGTTGAAGGAAAAGTGTTTCGGTGTCGGCGGATCGTAGGCCTTGCCGGTGGCCGGGCTGTACATCCGGTTCGAATGCAGCGACTCCTTCCACTTGGTCTCCGGCGGCGAACCCGACGGCATTTGCATCAGGACCAATTTGCCGCCCCCCGCCTTCAGAGTCGTCTCGACGGAATCGCTCAAGCGGACGCGGATCTTGTCGCTGACGATCAGGCGATCAATAACGGCTTCGATGGTGTGTTTCTCCTTGGGATCAAGTTTGATGCGGACATTGGCTTCGAGTTCCAACATCTCGCCATCGACGCGGGCGCGGACGTAGCCGTCTCGTGCAAGACGTTCGATAACATCGCGAAACTCTCCTTTCTCTTTTTCGACGACCGGGGCGAGCAGCATGATCTTCGTGCGTTCGGGGAGATTGAGGATGGCATCGACGATGTCGGAAGTGGACGTCTGCGTGATGGGCATCCCGGTGTCCGGGCAATGCGGTTGGCCGACGTGCGCGTAGAGGAGTCGCAGGTAATCGTAGATCTCCGTGGTCGTCGCAATGATTGAGCGCGGATTGGAGCCGGAACTCCGTTGTTCGATCGCGATCGTGGGGGAAAGGCCTTCGATGTAATCGACATCCGGCTTCTGGAGCTGGTCGAGAAATTGCCGGGCGTAGGTGGAGAGGCTCTCAACGTACTTGCGCTGTCCTTCGGCATAGATGGTATCGAACGCCAGGGACGATTTGCCTGAGCCGCTCAGGCCCGTGATGACGATGAGTTTGTCGCGCGGGATCTCCAGGTCGACGTTCTTCAGGTTGTGCTCCCGCGCGCCGCCAATACGGATGAAGTCCTTACCCATGCGTTACCCGTTGTGTGTAAAATTGGTCATCTGGCAAAACCGGCAGAATAGGATTTCCATTCGTGGCATTCCAAGAAAATCGCCCGCAAACCGTTCGGCTTGCGGGCGGTTGACAAGAGTTGATTGTTTTAGAGCGTAACCGCTTTGGTACCGCCCTTGCCCTTGGCCGCCGGCTTGAGCCCGCTGAGCGTTTTGCCGTCGGGCTTGTCGGAACCAATCTTCACGGTGTAACTGCCGGGACCATAGACCGGCGGCTGGAAGGAGTTACCCTGCACACGGATGGTGTAGACGACGTCCTTGCTGCCTTCGTGGATGACCTGCACCACGGGGTTCTTTGCACCTTTCACGTTCAAGGCCGGCAAGTAGCCAGTGATCTTGCGGCCGTCGTTGTCCGACATCTTGATGGTGATCGGCCAGCCGGGAAACTGAGCTTTGTCGCCCTTATCCACGCTCACGAAGCGGGGCCAGCACTCGAAGGTGATCTTGCGGTTGCGCTTGTCGAAGCGGGCAATACCATAGCCGTCGGAACGCTTCATTTCGTCTCGGCGATCTTCCGGGTTGGCGTAGGCCTTCATGCTGATCTTGTTGCCGAGTCCGTCGAGGAAATCTCCAGTCCACTTGAGCGGGCTGTTGGGCACGCGATTGGGGCCGGCCTGCTCGTCTTCGGGATGCCACCAGCGGCCGTAGATGGTGTTGATGATTGCCGGGCTGGTGAACCCCCACGGACCGTCGCCATGGCTCTCGATGCCGTGCTGAACAACGACAGCGAGATGTTGGTCTCCACAGAGATGCGGGGCCCAAGCACGGCGAATTTCGGTGAGCGCCTTGTTGCGGCCGGTCTGCGGCCAGGCGTTGGAATCGAGATCTGCGAGCAGTCGGTTGCTTTCCTGACCATGCAGGTGAACCGCGCCACAGAACGCCGTCTGGGAAAGTACGGCTTTCATTTCGGCTCCGGTCCAATCCTGGCTCCAGTTGTTCAGGAATTCCAACTGGCGATCACCAAGCAGTTTGAGTCCGTCGACATCAACCGCCTTGCGATCGTATTTCGGATCGTTGATGTGATCAGGGCGGGGGCCCATGCGCGGGATCTTGCCTTCGGGGCCGCTCTTGAACTTGCGGTCCTCCAAGATGGCGAAGTCAATGCCACCAACCCGGCAGCGGGTGTAATAGACGCCAATGCCACGTTGGATCGGGCGGGGGTCGTAGGCATCGGGGAGGTGCCAGGTCTGGTGACGTTGCACCATGTTCACGTATTGCACGGGGTAATAGAAGCCACCGGTCGGACCTGACGGGGTTTTTGCCTTCTTTCCGCTCTCTCCCCAAATGTTTGCCTGGCCGACGTCGTGATCGTCGGGAATGGAGATAACCGGACGATCGCCAATGATCTCCTTGAACTGAAGTCCGAATTGCAGCCAACCCGCAGTGTGTTGGGTATGGTGATAGGTCTGATCACCGGCGAAGAACAGGACATCGGGATTCTGTTTCTTCAGGTTCTCGACTATCAACGGACGTGGCCCCGGGGTGCGACTGGAGTTGCAGGATAGGTTCCCAACGACGATGACGTCCTTGTGGATCGGATCCTTGCGGATCAACCCGTTAAACATCGCCTTCTTGCCATGACGAACGCGATAGGCGACGTCCTTGCCGCTGTCCCAATTCCGCAGGCGAAAGTGGGCACTCCAACCGGGATAAATCACGTCAGCGCGGCGGGCGACCTTCCATTTGCCGTTCTGGCGAAGTTCGAGCCGAACCTCACGATCTTCACCCGGTTTCAGAGGGAACAGCTGAGCGGACATCTTCACTGTCCCGGCGTCGTGCGTGTACACGGCGAACGCAACCACCTCGTCGCGGGGCACATCCATGTTGATGATGCGTTTGTTGCCGCGACGATTCTTGCCTTTCGCCTTGCCCTTTTGCGCGGGTGGATTCGCGCGTTTCCACCACTCTCCGGTGGCGTTGTTGTCGAGTGAAGGGAACTTCGGCCCAAAGGGCTGCGGATGATCGCGGTGATCCGGACCGAGACCGGCACCGCAGAAGATCACGACGGCGAACATTGAATAGACAAACTTCATGAGCGGGCGAGGCTAGCCTTCCGGAGAATCGGAGACAAGCGGAGATGGACCGGGTAACATCGGCCGATGCGCAACCTGATTCTCGTTGTAACCCTTGCCTTGGGAATGTCGGTTTCCGGAGGGATCAAGCGGCCGAATATCGTGCTGATAATGGCCGATGACATGGGCTACACGGACATCGGTTGTTACGGGAGCGAGATCAGGACGCCGACGCTTGATGGCTTGGCGGAGAATGGAGTCCGATTCACCCAGTTTTACAACACTTCACGTTGTTGTCCGACGCGGGCGGCGTTGTTGACGGGTTTGTATTCACACCAGGCGGGGATTGGACTGATGACGGGCGATCGCGGATGGCCGGCTTATCGGGGGGATTTGAACAAGCGGTGCGTAACGATCGCCGAGGTATTGGGGCAGGGCGGCTATCGGAATTACATGTCCGGCAAATGGCACGTGACGCGATTTACCAGCCCGAAGGGACCAAAGCACAATTGGCCGCGGCAACGTGGCTTCGACCGTTTCTATGGAACGATCACCGGCGCGGGGAGTTTCTATGATCCGGCGACCTTGTGCCGCGACAACACCTACATCACGCCGGAGAACGATCAGGAGTATCAGCCGGAGTCGTATTTCTATTCCGACGCGATCAGTGACAATGCGGCAACCTACATCCGCGGTCATGCCGGTGAACACGCGGACAAACCTTTCTTCCTTTACGTCTCCTACACGAGCGCGCATTGGCCGATGCATGCCCCGGAAAAGGACATAGCGAAATACCGGGGCCTCTACGACGACGGATACGAACCGACCCGCAAGGCCCGTTATGCAAAAGCGATTTCGGAGGGCGTGATCGAGAAGAAATGGCGAATGTCAAAGGGGGGCATGAGCTGGGAGAAGTTTCCGCACAAAGATTGGGACCGGCGTTGCATGGAGGTCTACGCAGCCATGGTCGACAATATGGACCAGGGGATCGGCCGCATCATCAAGGCGTTAAAGCAAACCAAGGTCTTCGACAACACGATCGTGATCTATCTCCAGGACAACGGTGGTTGCGCTGAGTATTACGGGCGGCGCGACAACTCGGACAAGCAGTCGAAGTTCAACTTCAAGCCCTTTGGCCCAAATGATCTCCAGACGAAGATCTGGCCGCCGATGCAGACAAGAGACGGACACTGGGTGCGCACGGGCCCCGAGACCATGCCCGGAGCCGCCGACACCTTCGTTGCCTATGGCCTTGGTTGGGCCAATGCGTCCAACACACCTTTTCGTGGTTACAAGCACGACGGCTACGAAGGCGGGATCAGCACGCCGTTGATAGTTCATTGGCCGGCGGGTATCGCGAAGCAGCGTCGCAATTCGATCGCTCACGATCCCAGCCACTTGATTGATCTCATGGCCACGTTCGTCGATGCGTCGGGTGCAAAGTATCCCAAAGAGTTTGCAGGCGAGCGCATTCAGCCGATGGAAGGAATCAGCTTGCTTCCGGCATTACTCGGCAAAGAGCTGGAGCGCAAGGGACCTCTGGGCTTTGAACATCACGGCAACCTCGCGCTTCGAGACGGACCATGGAAGATCGTGTCCGCGTATCGAAAAGACCTGCCGATCAACTGGGAGCTCTATGACATGGAAGCGGATCGCACCGAATTGAACAATCTCGCGACGACCAATCCGGGCAAACTCAAGGAACTTTCCGATAAATGGCAGACATGGGCCGACCGGGTCGGCGTGCAGCCTTGGCCGTTCCAGAAGAAAAAATAATCAGGCCAAGAGCTCGTGTATAACCTTGCCTTGAGCAAGCTTCAGCGGACGCCCAACGTCCGTCATGATTTCTTTTTGGGGTCGGATACCCAGGGAATACAGGATGGTGGTGTGGAGGTCTTCAACCTCTCTTTGATCGTCCGGTTCTTCGCTTACACCATTCGGGTCGGTGGCTCCAATGACCCGCCCACCTTTGATGCCGCCACCCGCCAAAGCCATTGAGAAGCCATGCGGCCAATGGTCGCGACCACCGACCGGGTTCTGCTTGGGCGTGCGGCCAAACTCGCCACCGCAAACCACGAGCGTGGATTCCAACAAGCCGCGTTTCTTCAGGTCTTTGATGAGGGCAGAAAATGCCGGGTCCAAAATCTTGTTCTGAACGGCTTGGCCTTCGGTGTTGTTGGCATGGGTATCCCAGCCGGTCAGGGTGACTTCCACGCATCGGACGCCTTCCTGAATCAGTCGAACAGCGGCGAGGCAACCGCGCCCAAAGCGGGTGTCGCCGTACAGTTCGCGTTCAGACTTTGGCACGTCACTGACGTTGAACGCTTCGAGTTGTTTGGAAGTCATCAGCGTACGGGCCCGATCCATGGTCTGCCGGTGCAGGGTCCGCTTCGCCTCCAAGTCCGCGATGCGTCCACGGGCAAAGCTACCTTCCAAGATGTCGAGGCCCTCGCGGCGGCGTTGATCGCGTTCTTCGGAAACACGCAGGCTGACATCAGGCACCGGCTTGATCGGATCCGCGCATCGGAACGCATCGTAGTGCGCCCCGAGATAGCCACCACGGGCCGGGAACTGGTTGGGAATGATCGAGATGTGTGTGGGAATCAGCAGTTCCGGCGTCCGCCGTTCATGGGCAATGATGGAACCAAGCGAGGCGTGAACGACGGTGGGATTGATTCGGTAACCGGTCTTCACGTTGTAGATCGCGCGCTCATGGTCGCCTTCCTTGCTCTTCAGTGAGCGCACCAGCGAGATATCTTCCATGACCTCGGCCGTCTGTGGCAGGCCGTGCGCAATCTGAACGCCCTTGGCCGAAGTCTTGATGGCCTTGGTATCGTAGGCAATTCGCTGGCCCGGATGCGGATCGAAAGTCTCAATCTGACTCGGACCGCCGCCCATCCACAACATGATGACGGACTTCGCCGGCTTCCCTTTCGGAGCCTGCTCCGCTTCACGGGCAAGAACCTGCGAGAGCGGGGTCATCCACGATAGGCCAGTAAGTCCCGCGGCTTTCAGGAGGGTGCGACGATTGAAGTGATCCGATGTACCGCACGGAGAGAATTCGTTCGTATTCATGGTCAGTGGTTCCAGGAGAATTCGGTTGAGTTCAGGAGGGCCCAGAAAAGATCGGACATCGCGCGATTGCGTACGTCGCCTTTCTTGCCTTCGATCTGGCTTGCGAAATATTGTGCTTCGTTCTTGGTCGGCTCGCGGGTCAGCGTGCAATAGAAGGCTGTGCGAATGGCTTCTTTGTCATTGGGTGCCACCACGGAGATACGTGACGAGGCATTCATGAACGGATTCTGCCCGGTGCGTTCCTGGACGATGTTGCCGTTCATCATCAGAAGCCGTTGCGGGATCGTTCCGGCATGTTCGCCAAATTCGTCTTCACCGAAATCGCCGAAGCGTTTCACGAAATCGATCTTGCCGAAATAACTCTGGGCGCGTTTGAAGATGTGCGCGTCGGCGTTAATGGTGCGGAGCGTAGTCGATTGCATCACGCTGCCGATGACCTGATCCGGGCGCAGGCGGGTGAGTGGATACGCCGCCCAGTGAAATTCATGCGTCTCCGTGACCGGCTGCTTGGAGTCAGCGGACTTGGAATCGAGCTGAAAAGGACGACTGGCCGCGATCATGCGGATCACGTGTTGAAGATTGAAGCCAGTACGAATCAGCTCGTCTGCCAGAACCTCCATCCCGGGAGGGTAGGGGCCCTCAAGGGGAATATCATCGATCGGCGTCAGCATGGGCTTATTGAACATCATGGCCCACAAGCGGTTGACGGTCGTACGGGCAAAGGCGCGATTTTCCGGATGCGTGATCCAGCCAGCCAGACGTTCGCGTAAATGGCCTTGCTTCGGAACCAGTTCCTGATTGAAGGGCACAATCGCCGGCACGACGATCTTCTCCTCTTCATCGAGATAACGATACTCGTAGTTCCGTTTCGTATCGTCCTGAACACCACGCAACCCGGTATCCGACTCGGCATAGAAGGCAGCCAGTTGATGGAAGTGCTCCTGCTTCCAATGATCACCAAACATGTCGTCATGGCATTGTACGCAATCGATGCGAACACCAAGGAAAGCACGGGTGGTGCGAGCGGCGAGTTTGATTTCGTTCGGGCGGTTCTTTTTGGTTTCCGGATCCTCCATCACCGTGGCGGTAATGAAGTTGACCTCCGGCTGGCTGGTCCAAACGCCTTGACCGGCGACCAACGAACGCACGATTTGATCATAGGGGCGATTCGCGTTGATCTCGTCGCTCAGCCACGAACTCATGCGCCGGCGGCGATAGATCAGGAACGGGCCGTTCTCTACTCCGACATAAGCACGGGCAAAGCGCTCCGCCAGGTAGTAACTGTAGCGACGATCTTCGAACAGATAACTTAGCCACCACTGAACGCGATCTTCGGCGGT
>JBMYQZ010000192.1:0-8834 GCA_049601855.1 Limisphaerales bacterium
TGACGGCCGCGACCTGATGCCGTCCCTGAAGTCCGCGAAGAAGAGGGATTCCCGCCCCATCTTCGGCATGACCGGGGACAAGCTTGCGACCATTCGCCAAGGCCAATGGAAGCTTCATGTCCGCAGCCCGGGCCCGGATTTGTTTTCCTGGATGACGCCGGAACAAAAGGCGGCCTACCAAGATCCGCGTGGGCCCGACGGCGTGACCATCGTTGCCCAATTCGAACAGGCTCAGGTCAACCAACATCCCGGTCTCGAAACCGACGGCAGACCGCCGGCCATGATGCTCTTTGACCTGGAGACCGATCGCGGCGAATCCAACAACGTCGCCGCCCAGAAGCCCGAGGTCGTGAAACGCCTCAAGACGATCTTCGATCAAACCGTGAAAGAGTTCCCAAAGTTTCCGTCGGCTCCGGTGGACTATCTCTTTGCAGAACCCAAGAAAGGCGAACGCCGAACCTTGATGCGGCTGATCGGTGGCGAACTGCGCTACGACCGTGTTCCAAAACCGCAGCGGCATTTGCTGAAACGGCCTTGAATAAACCGGGAACGGACTCGCAAGCTCGTCTCTGCATTTCACTGCGAACGCGTTTTGGTCTCCGCTGGAGGGACGAGCTTGCGAGTCCGCGCGGGCCAATGAACGAATCTCAATCCAAGTCAGGAAATTGCCGCACGTCTTACTTCGTGGCGACCATCGTGGTCATTCCCCTCGGCCTCGCCTCACGTAAATTCGGCGACCACCTCCCCACCTTCATCGCGACCTACGCCGGTGACACGCTTTGGGCCTTGATGGTCTTCCTTGGCATCAGTTCCCTGAAGCCCGATGCTCCGCTCAAACACCGGGCGGTAGCAGCACTCGCCTTCGCGTTCACGATCGAGTTCTTTCAACTCTGCCAAGCCCCGTGGATTGAGACCATCCGCGACACAATCTTCGGGAAGCTGGTTCTCGGATCCGGATTCCTGTGGTCCGACCTGCTCTGCTACTCCATCGGCATCGCCGCTGGTGCCGGAGCCGATCCCTGGCTCAGTCGGTCTTCCCGAGAAGATGCTTCCGCATAAACTTCGTCGCGTGCTCGGGCGTCTTCCCGATCGCCGCTCCGGCGACGTTGTGACGCCCGCCTTTCACACGAATTAATTCCACCGGCACACCCGCCTTCTTCAACGCCTTCTCGAGCACCGTCGCGTGTTCGAACGGCACAATCACATCGGCATCACCATGAACGATCAAGATCGGCGGATCATCCCTGGACACGAAGTGCAGCGGCGAGACGTCGTTCTTCTTCTTGGCTGACATTTTATCCGCCGGCGTACCGGGTTCGTAACCGAGCAGTTGGCGATAGGCTGGATGTTTGTGCTCAACCTTGCCCAACAGGTTCCAGTCGGTTGGGCCGGCGAAGGGAATGGCGAACTGAACCCGCGAACTCTGTCGCTCAACCGGGTCCTTCGAGTCCGGCTTCGCATCGTCATCCTGCAGCGCCATATAGGCCGACAGATGCCCACCGGCCGACCCGCCCGACACGCCCATCCGTGAGGTGTCGAGATTCCACTTCTTGGCATGATGCCGCACGAACTGAATAGCCCGCGCGCAGTCGTCCACCTGCGCGGGATGCGGCGCGACATCAGTAAACCGATACTCGACCGAAATCACCGCCAGCCAACCGGCCTCATTCGCCTGCGCAAGAAAACGCGGAATCCGGTTCTTGGATCCGCCCCGCCAACCGCCGCCGTGGATGTAGACCATGACCGGCGCGGGCTTGTCTGACTTGGCCAGATACACATCGAGCATCTGAGACTTGTGATCATCGTCGTACGCGACGTTCTTGTGAGCGGGGGCTGCGGCCTGCACGACCGAAGCAGTAAGAATCAGGGCGAGGATGTATTTCATTGTTCGAAGATTCTGTTGAACCAGGAAATCGCATCGGCGGACGGCATCGTGTCGCCGCCATCGTGAATGAGATAGGTGTAATTCTCCGCCGCGCCAAGCTCGGCGTATTGCTTTTCACCAAGCTCACGAAAGTTGGCCATGTGTTCGGCGTGCGAACCCTTGTCCTTGATCCCGTGGCTCGCGAGCATCGGCAGCGGCGCGATCACCAGCGGGTGAAGATTGCGACCGCCGAGCGCAAACATCCCCGGGATGAGGTGACAAAGATCGCCTTGGCCCCGGTAATTCTTCGCGGTCATGCCCGTTGCGACCGTCCGCGTCTTCCGCCCGAAATCCGCCACGGCCGCGACCCGGTCGTTGAACATCGCCGTCTGCACCGCCAGCCAACCGCCCAGCGAAACCCCGGTCACCCCGATTCGTTTTTCATCTACCCCCGGATGAGTGGCGAGAATTTCCACGGCGGCGATACACGCGCGCAATTGATGCGAACGCAACACGTCCTGGTGCCCGAGCAACAAGGTGGCAATTTCCTTCTCATCGACACCCTTGCTTCCGTGACGTGAGAGATAGCCCGTGTCGACCTTCTCAACCGCAATCGAAACGAACCCCGCCTGTGCGAGCCGAATGGCCACGCCTTGTTGATAGCTGTTCAGATTCACCACCATGTCATGCAGACCGCTTTGAGAATGCCCAGAGAAAGTTGCCACGCCCGGCACCGGTTTCTCCCCTATCGGCAGACAAACCACCATCGGCACCACCAGACCGGTCGGCTCGATGGTCACCGCGTGAATCTCAACCGACACTCCGTGAATCTCCTTTCGTTCCACGACCTGATCACGAAAGCGATTCGCAACCGGGCTGGCCTTGCCCTTCGGATTGCGCACGACCCATTTCTCCAGATTAAGCGCCCGGGTCATGCTGCCGATGAAGCCTTTCTTGAAGTTGTCGTGCGCCGCCTTGTTGAGCGGGAAATGAGAATTCTTATAGCGCCGCGTATCGCGATGGTGATCGAGGAACACCTGCACCGAGGAGGTCAAATGTCCCTCGAGGGCTTCCGCAACGGGATCTTCTGCGGCGATCAGGTTGGAGGCTGCAATGAGGAACAGGAGCAATCTTTTCATGGTTTCAAACGAGCTGAGATTTCGGAGAAAGACCGCGTCAGAAGACCGGAGACCTCTCCAATCCAAAGGAACGTGTCGCTGCTGGGAGCGAAGCCATCCGTGAACATCCAGAGTTTCTTGCCGGTGGCATCGGCCGCCTGACGGATCTCGGCGATGGCGGCCTTGTGATCCGGATGTTCCGGGTTCCAACAGCAACCGAGGTCGGCGGAAAGATCATACGGCCCAATGCCCAACGAAGTCGTCAAGGGATGCGCCGCGATGTCTTCGGCATTCGCCACGCCGCGCTGCGTTTCAATCTGCGGAATCACAATGAAATGTTCCTCCAGCTCATCACGCCAGGTTTCGTAGTGATGATCGCGCATCCAATGATTGCCCATCCCACCGGGGCGACGTTGTCCCCGCGGCGGCATCCAGAGCGCATCGCGGGCCGCGTCGAGTTGGTCGGTGGACTCGATACTGGGGAGGATCAAGCCGCACGGACCGAGATCGATCGCCCGCCGCAATTCACCCATCTCGCAGGAGACCGTGCGCATGAAAACGGGAAACTCAGCCAACCGACCGATTTGGCAGACCTGCGCCACCAGTTCATCGGAATGCGGACCGTGCTCGCGATCGATGACCAGGTAATCGAGTCCGCCACGCTGGCAGAGTTCGACCAACGACGGCCAGACGTGATCCGTGGCCATCACGCCCACGACGGTTTCATTGGCGGCGAGGCGTTCCTTTAGTTGTTTGGCAGGTGTCAGCATATCTCTAGAGGGCATCGCTACGTCGATGCCCAAATTAGGGAACCGACGGGGCAGTTCCTTCCAACTTATTGTTCAGTGCGCCAGATTGTGACGCCCATGTGGTAGCCTTCGTATTCGGTAGAATGCTTCGAATACCAAGCGGTGACGATCTTCCCGTTTTTCAACTGCACACTGGAAGGATAGCCACAATCGGCATTCCCGACCGTATCCGAGAGCCGCACCGGTTCGTTCCAAGTCGTGCCGTCGTCAAGACTGGTCTTGGCACAGACACCGCGTCGTCCAGCCACACGCACTCCGTAGGTGAGCAACAGGCGTCCGTCATCGAGGCGAGTCAGATGTCCGTTGATTTCGTTTCGTTGAGTGAACGGAACGGGTTCACCCCATGTCTTGCCGTCGTCCGTGCTGCGAATCAGTTCCATCTTGTCGATGCGGGCGGCAGCCAGCCAGTGACCTTTGCCCAACGGAAAGATATCCGTCTCATTGTGCCGGGCACCGATGATCGCACCACGTTTCCAAGTCTTGCCATCGTTATCGCTGCGGAAATGCCACGAGCGCCAGCCCTTGGTCTTGAACGACTTCGTCGGATCCTTGTATTGGCCTTGGTAACACGAGGTGTGGAGGACACCCTTCTTCCCTTTCCAGATGTCGCCAAAGGGAATGTATTCAGTCCATCCGGCTTCAGCGGCCGGGAAATCTTCGAGTTGCTGCCAAGTGCGACCACCATCGCCCGAGCGCATCGTCCACACGTCCAGAATGTCATCTCGGAAGGCTTGTTGCTTCGGTCTTTCGGGCTGCTTTTCATCCGTCCAACCGGAGCAGAGCACAATGAAGTCGCCATTGTGAGCCACGCCCGAGGCGTGATTCATCCGAACCGTGTTTGGCAGATGACGGGTGATGCGACTGCGGCGTTCCCACTTCCGGCCGTCGATACTGGCCCAACAATCGATATCGCCTTCGCCCTGTCCGTGGGTGGGACTGTTGAACAAGACAGCTGCAATGGAGCCGCCTGGCAAAAGGGTGAGGTTCGGCCACGCACAGACGTTGGTGACGACGACAACACGTTCTCCGACGGAAGGAATGCCATCCTCCGCCGAATGGGCCAGGGCACAAGCCAGCAGCAGAACAGCAACAACAGATCTCATGACGCACAGTTGTCACCGACAGACAGGCGTGGTCAAGCCTCCAACCGTAGCCGACGACGCGAGCTTGGGTCTGGACGCTGTTGGCGGCGCGTGTTCTCGTCTCCAAACCATGACACGTGCCGTAACTTCTCTGCTGGCTTTGATTGCGTTCGGCGTTCAAGCAGCCTGGCTCGATCAACGACTCACAGCATTGCCGACGGACAAGCTGGGTCCGTTCGCGCACACGTCGGACGGCGCGGTGATCGCGATCGACGGCGAAGCCACCTTCGTCAGCCGTGACGACGGCAAGACCTGGTCGGATCCGCGGCCACTCAAGGGAGCGTTGGAGAAAGGGATCAAGGTGAGCCGGGAGCGGGCGTTGCTGCGGACAAAGGACGGGAGCCTGATCGCAGCGTTCATGAATCTGAATGAGCGCAAGTGGACCTGGGACAACAAGCTGCATGATGCGCCAGGCGCAAAGTTGCCGACTTGGGCGATGCGCAGCACGGATGATGGCAAAACCTGGGGTCATGTGCAGAAGTTGCACGAGAACTGGAGCGGCGCGGTTCGCGACATGATCCAGACCAAGAGCGGACAGATCATCTTCACGGCGATGAAGATGATGAACAATCCGGGGCGGCACACCGTGCTGACGTATTCTTCGAATGACGACGGGAAGACCTGGCAGGCGAGCAACCTGATCGATCTCGGTGGTCGGGGGCATCATGGTGGGGTGACCGAACCGACAATCGTGGAATTGAAGGATGGACGACTCTGGTTGTTGATCCGAACGAACTGGGGCGAGTTTTGGTCGGCCTATTCGAACGATGCCGGCCTTACCTGGAAGGACATCAAGACGTCGGGAATTCCGGCAAGCAGCGCGCCGGGAATGTTGCAGCGATTGCAGAGCGGGCGCCTGGTGTTGCTGTGGAACCGGCCGTATCCCGAAGGCAAGACGGAGTGGCCGTTGACCGGCGGCGATGGACTCTGGTCCGACACGCCGGTGAGCAATCATCGCGAGGAGTTGTCGATCGCGTGGTCGACCGACGAAGGCAAGACTTGGTCGCAGCCGGAGGTGATCGTCCACCAGCGCGACGTGAAGGGAAGGGGCAGCCAGCGTTGGGCGTCCTATCCGTATCTCTTTGAGCACCAGCCCGGTCAGCTGTGGCTCACCACGATGCAGGGCGGAATCCGGGCGGAGTTTCGCGAGCGCGATTTTGTCGAAAGAACCATCGTGGCCTTTGGAGATTCAACCACCGCCAGGCGCGGTCCGCTGAAGATCTATTCCGGGCTCTTGGCGAAGGCGAATCCGAAGGACCGGGTGATCAACGCCGGGATTGGCGGGCACAACACCGATCACGCCCGGAAGCGTTTTCAGAAAGACGTGCTGTCGAAGAATCCGGACCTCGTCATCATTCAATTCGGCATCAACGACGCTGCGGTGGATGTCTGGAAGAAGGCGACCAAGCCACGGGTTTCCATTGAACGCTACGAAAAGAATCTGAAGTTCTTCGTCGCCACGTTGAAGGGGCGAAAGGCAAAGGTGATTCTCATGACACCCAATCCGATTCGTTGGACCGAAAAGTTGAAAAGGATGTATGGCAAGCCGCCCTATCGCGGGAATGATCCGGATGGCTTCAACGTGCTGTTGAGAGATTACGCCCAGGTCGTCCGAAAAGTCGCGACCGACAATCGGATCCCATTGATCGATGTGTACCGGACGTTTGACGAGGCGAAGGATATTGACTCACTGCTGCTCGACGGAATGCACCCGAACAACCGCGGACATCAGATCGTCGCAGACAAATTGCAACGCGAACTGGCGCGCTGAGCGACCGTAGCTCCGGCGGCTCGCCGGCGCATCCCGCAAGAGATGGACCATCAGACCAATCTTCGGGGCATCCTTTGCCCCTCCAAGCAAATCCAATTGCCATCCCTCCGAAACGCACGTAGACAAGGCCCACGTCGACTCAAATCTCGGCGAAGGCACTGTTAAGGGTGGTACAAGCGCGAAACGCCGCAAGCAACCAGAGAAATCCTCTATCCGCCTCGCTGCAACAAGTAATCGCGAGGATATTTGGAAACCATCCAACTACTAGTTAGCTCAAGAAAATGTGGCGAGCGGAAACCTTACTCCGAAAGGATGCGATGAACATTCACTGCGTCGTCCACGATGTCAGCGATGAGTGGTTTCTCGTCGAGGAGATCACAGATTTCCATTTCGATGGGTTTGCAGTCATTTCGAAATACTCTGTCGAGCGAAGGCGTTATAACCGATTCGACAAGACGCTCGAACAGGTTCTACGACTAGAGGGAGCCGAACCTTGTGCGCCCCCAATTTCGATTGACGAAAGTAATCGAGATCTCTTCACGCAGCTGTCCGATGTCAATACGTTGATCACGGTGGAGGCTGATGATGAGTCTCGATTTCTCATTGGATCGATTCATCGTCTCACCTCCGATCGTCTTTTCATGAACCACTTCCCAGCCGACGGGAAATGGTTCACACGTCCGACAGGAATTGATTTTTATGAGATTGGCAGAGTGTGCTTTTGTGACGAGTATGGTCGCGGATGGCAACGATACCACGCGGAGCTAACAAGCCGCGGATGATCAACTGCCTGCCCGCTCCAAGGCTAAAGCCAAATGACCAGTTTAACCCCAACCCAGAAGTCGGAGTGCGCTGTCCGCAGACAGTGACATCGCCATGACGGTTCGGCAAAACAATGGGCGTAACTCAACGGACGATCATCAAACGCTCAATCGGCGGGCTGTTGGTAATTGGTCTGATCGCTGCAAGTGCAGCCGCCGGCATTCTTTTTAAGCGAGCCAAACACTACTACACGGCGGCCAATGCAGTTCGTCTCGATCCGTTAGGCCTGCGCGAGCATTCCACGCAATCTCCGCCCGAGAATCTCGCTCTGGTATTCTACGGTGATTCGCGGGCGGCAGAGTGGCCTGAGCCGTCTTGGCTTGCTGGGCGGACAATGAACCTCGGGATCGGCGCACAGACGACGGAACAGATTCTCGGCAGGTTCGAGCACCACCTTGCTCCGCTCAGGCCTGATATTGTGCTCCTACAGGCTGGCATCAACGACCTGAAGGCCATTCCCCTGCTTCCGGAAGCTGAGACGGAGATCATAGACCGCTGTAAGCAAAACATTGGTAGCATCGTCGAACGATGCCAGGAACAGGGCGCCAACGTGATCCTCACCACTATCTTTCCTGTTGGCGATCTTCCCTTGGAGCGAAGACCATTTTGGTCTGACCGGGTTGACCCTGCGATCGCCGAGGTGAATCAGTACATTCGGTCGCTCGAATCCGATCGGGTTGTCATCATCGCAAGTGAGGACGCATTGGCTGGAGAAGACGGCCATGTCACCAGGGAAAGTAGCCGCGATTTCCTCCATCTGTCCGAGATCGGATACCAGCAATTGAACGGCTTGATCCGTCGGCCGACTGAATCGATCATCTCGATGGCACAGAGTGAAACCACCTCGAAAACAACACGTGCCAAACAAGGCGCTGGAAATCAACTGCCTACCCGCCGTGAGGCGAAAGAATGACGAGATTTCCAACATCAACCATGAAATCGGACCGAGCGAGCGGTAGGCAGTGACTCAGTTCGTACGTTCGCCTCAAATACGAATGAGCACTGAAGACAGGTCTACCGCGATAAAAAAGGAATTGGCCGACCCCAAGGGTTACAAGAGGGCTGACCGGATCACCTACGCCGGTATCGGAGTTTATTCGCTCGTCAACGTCATCTGGATCGTCTGGGCTATTTCCGGAGCAGGTTTCGGCATCTTTAATTCGGCAAGCTTCATCGAAATTCTCGTCCCCATCGTGGGAATCCTCACCTTAGTGTTGTTCCAGTGCTCGTCGCCTCAGAACAGATTCTCAGCACTTGCCAATGTGCTTTCGATTATTGCGGTTGGCGGGTGGTTTTTCCTTGTCTGGA
>JBMYQZ010000193.1:0-6969 GCA_049601855.1 Limisphaerales bacterium
TGGAGGGGAAATCAAGAGGTTGTTGTCACCGGATTGACGCCCGCGCAGATCGCCGTGCTGCGCCGAGATTCGAAGGCGGAACCTTTGCATGTCCGCATGGACGTCGGCCTGAAGTGGGAGGAAACGCCCTCGCTCTCCGGTGCTCGAAGCTTTCGATCCAACGAACTGGTGTTCCGCCCGGAATTCGCTTTTGGCCGCGGCACCAAGTTCGTCGCCCGCTTTCAGCTCCCCGGGAAAAAGAAGTTCATCCAATCCCGCTTCGAATTCCCCAAGACCGCGGGCAAGCCGCGCGCGACGGTCGCCGCCATTTATCCGAGAGCCGATGTGCTGCCCGAGAACCTCCTCAAGTTCTACCTGCACTTCTCGCACCCCATGAGCCGCGGCGATGTCTACCAGCACATAACACTGTTGAATGAAAAGGAGATCCCGGTCGAACTGCCGTTCCTCGAGATCGGCGAAGAACTCTGGGATCCCCAGCAGCGTCGACTCACGCTGCTCATCGATCCCGGCCGTATCAAGCGCGGCGTGAAACCGCTCGAGGACATCGGCCCGGCGATCGAGCAGGGCAAACGCTACACCCTGCACATCAGTCGTGATTGGGAGGATGGCCGAGGTGTCCGGCTGGTCCGCGAGTTTCGCAAGACATTCAAGGTCTCCAGCCCCGATCGTTCCCCGCTCAACCCACTCGAATGGCGCATCAATGCCCCCAAGCCAAACACCCGCGATCCCCTCAAGTTGACCTTCTCCGAGTCACTTGATCACGCCCTCGCCACCCGTGTGATCTGGATCGAGGGCGACGAGGGCAAGGCGATCGAAGGCGAGGTGAAACTTACGGAAAAGGAAACCCGCTGGTACTTCACGCCCACCAAGCCGTGGAAACCGGGACGTCATCACCTGCGCGCCGAGATCATCTTGGAAGACCTCGCCGGCAACAGCATCGGCAAGCCCTTCGAAGTCGATGTGTTCGAACGCGTGGATGACGGAATCAAGGAACCGGCCTTCGGCCGACCTTTCACGATCGGCAACTGACTACTTCGCCGGCGCGGCAAATTTCAGCAGTCCGAAAATGCGGAAGACCCAGCACACCCAGTAACCCATGTCGATCTCCCAGATCTTGACGGAGAATTTGGCGTTGCCGGGATTCTTGTGGTGATTGTTCTGGTAGCCCTCGCCCAGGGTGGCCCAGGCGACGAGGGTGTTGTTACGTGAGTTATCGTCGAGGTTGTAGTTGCGATAACCGGAGTAGTGCCCCAAGGCATTGACCAGCCAGCCCTGCAACGGGTGACTCATCATTCCCATGAAATAGGCGACCGAGATCCACGGATTTGTGACGGCAAAGCCGATGCCGACCGCAACGCTGAGATGTATCAGGTAGGGAACAAACCACAGCTTCTTGCGAAACAACCAGCTCACGGAAAAATCAAGATCTTCCACGACCGAGGTGTACTGGCTCCGATTCGTCATCAGGCCGACCAGGTTCTTCTCGTACGATCGAAGCTGACCAAAGAAGGTGCCGAACAAGCCGTAGTGCAATGGGCTGTGCGGGTCGTTCTCGGTGTCTGATTCGAGATGGTGCGTGCGATGCATGCAGGCCCACGCCTTCGGATCGATCCCGGTCAGCCAGACACCGGAGTGAATCACAAATTTTCGCAGCCAAGGTCGCAACGTGACCGCACCGTGCGCCAATGCCCGGTGATAAAAAACGGTGATGTAGACAATGTTCACGAGGTACGCGCAAACAAGGACTACTGCTGGGATCAGCCAGATCAGCATGCGCGTTCTTTCGATGAGTAATTCTGCACGGGAAGAGTATGGATTGTTTGTCCGAGGGCGTCAAAAGATTCCCCGGTCCCGCGTGTTACAGCCCTGAAAAATCAGGGCGATCTGGTCAGAGTCAGGGATTCACGCGCTCAAACAGTTCGTGCGTCTTCGCAATGATGCGTTCCTCCAAGGCCGGTTTCCAGGGGCGACTGCGAGCTTCATAGCCACCCTCTTCCAGCACACGCTTGCTCGGGATGTAGCCGGAGTAGACGTTCGAGTAACCAGCGACCCAGATGATCGGCCCATCCTTCTTCCCCAACTCGCGTTTGAGACGCAGCACGTAGTCGATCACGACTTCGTTGCCGAGGGTGACAATTGAGAGGTCATTGCCAAATTGAATGACCTGCACCGGGTAATCGAAGGGTTCGCGATCCGCGGTCCGGAACTCAAGCTGCACCGTATCCATCACCGTCTTGAGCGGACCCGTGATGCGGTTCTGATGGCGCAACGTTCGTTGCGTCACTTCCAACGCGGCCTCCACGGCCGTGCAAAGTGAGCGGCCGTGTTTCGAAGCCCACTCCGAGGTGCCGCGCGGATAGGGATTCTGATCGCCGCCGCAACCCATCAGGAACATCGCAGTTACATCCGGATGTGCTTCTTCGAAGTATTGCTGTGCATAGCCGGCATAGTCACCCAGCCAACGCAGAAAACCGACGGAAGTGTTGTGACAGGCGTAACCAAACATCACCGCCTTCAACTTGCCGGCAGCATCGTCGACTCGCAGCACCGGCACGGTGTGATCGACCGGGCCGTTTGGATTCGGATGATTGTAGAAGCCCTTGTCGGTCGGCGTGCGACGGTTCATCGCAAAGCCACACTTGGCATGCGCGTAACTGAGGTGGGAAGGCGCAAGGTTTTCGATGGCCTCTCCGGTCGCCTTCACCAATTTGTTCACGATGCTGTCAAAATAGTCCTTCAACTCCGCTCGGCCGTAAGCGGGACCGCAATGCGTGTGGGAGGCGTTCATCACCAAGGCGTGCGGCGGCACTTGGTATTTCTCCTGCACCTGTTTCTCCACTGCGCTCCGGAGATCGGCCGTCACTCCAATAAGGTCCAGGGTGATTAAGACCACGCGATTGCCTTCACTGTCCTCAATCGCAAGAGCTTTGCCAAAAAGATCCTGGTCCTTGCCCGTGGCCGGGGCCTTGCGCGCGCCGTAACCCGCCATCGGCATCGGTCGATCCGGCGTGATGACCGCGGTGGCGACGCCGGCCTTCCAAGTGGGTGCGTCCGCGGCGAAGGCGTTGCCGGTGAGCAGGAGGATGACGAGGATAAGTCGGTTCATTTGTTCTTCTTTCTCTTCTTCTTGGCGGTGGGCGGATCCGTGGCGATACGTCCATCCGGAGCTTCACTCAGGATTCGATCGAGAATCGGCTGCAGCCGCTGGCGTGCCTTGTCGCCCTTGGCATGTGTGATCGGTTTTTGCTCCAGCCAATCGTTGGGAACATTGTAGAGCGAACCGTCAGAGTAGAGCTTCCATTTTTCATCGCGGACGAAGGCGCGGTATTTGGCGTTCTGGCCTCCGCCGCGGTTGTAGGACATGAAGATCCAATCGCGGGCCTGGCTGGTGTTGCCGCTCAAGAGGGGAACCAAACTTTGGCCGTCGGCCGTCTTGGGAGTCTTCGCCCCGGTGAGATCAGCAACCGTCGGAAGAATCGAGGCGAAGTCGACGGGTTTGTCGATCACGGTGCCGGGTTTGATCGTGGCCGGCCAGTTGGCGACGAACGCAACGCGGTTGCCGGCATCGGTCATCATGCCCTTGCCGCCCTTGATTTCGCCGCGGCCGGGAAAGGGTGAGGTGAGTTTCTGGTGGGTACCGTTGTCTCCGGTGACAATGACGAGGGTGTTTTCGCGCAGTCCGGTGTCATCGAGTTTCTTCACGATCCGGCCGATCGATTTGTCCATGTATTGAACCATGTCGCGGAAGTGCTCCAGCGAACCTCGTGACTTGTCCGTCTCTTCCCAATCCGGACTGTCGGGCGTCGGCACAAAGGGACTGTGCACGTTGATCATCGGATAATAGACCACGAAGTTCTCGTCCTTCTTTCGCTCGATGAACTCACAGATCTTGGTGGTGACGATCTCCGGTCCGTACTTGTTTTCCGTGTCGGGGATCAGTTCGCCGTTCTCGAAGAGATGCGGTGACTTGAAGCGACTCCCCTTGTTCTTGAACGTGGTTGCCAAGGGAGGTCCGCCCGGGCCGCCCTTCGCAAAGTGCCAGAGACAATACTCATCGAAGCCGGCTTCGTGCGGTCCGTTCAAGTTGCCTGGGGAGAGCTGCCACTTGCCCGCAATGTAAGTCGAGTAGCCCGCCGACTTCGCCACCTTGGCAAAGGTGTCTTGCGTCAGGTCAAGTTCGCCGAAAACGGTGTAGTTCTTGAAGTTGTACCGCCCGGTCATGATCTTCACCCGTGAAGGCGTGCAGATCGGTTGCGAATAGGCCTGGGTGAACTTCGCCCCCGAGGCGGCCAACTTGTCGATGTTCGGTGTCTTATAATACTCGCTGCCGTAACAGCTGTAGCATTCAAAGCCGATGTCATCGGCCATGATGACGACGATGTTGGGCCGGTCGGCGGCAATCATCGTTGTGGAGAGAACGAGACTGGCGAGGAGAGATCGAAGGTGGCTCATTTCAGTTTTTCTTTGGACACTTTCTTCACGCGCTCGGCACCGATGGCACCTTCTTGAAAGGCAGCGCGAAATTCTTTCTGGATGCCCTTCCGCGGATTGTGAACGACCCGCACCACCCGGTTGGAAACGAAAATATCAGCCGTTGCCACACCGGTGATATTCGTGAGCGAATACTTGAGCATCACGGCGCAACACGGGGCGTGCAACTGCTCGATCTCGAAGTAGGTCGTCACCGGTTTGGATGGCTTGGGGTCCGCTGCAGACGCGGATCCGGCCACCAACAACATTAGAATTAGTGCAAGTCGTGCCATTGTGCGGATGAATCGTAGACGTTCGGAACTGTCGGCGAAGTCAAAAAGGTTGTCAGGAGTTTTGGATTTCCATGAGATCGGAATGACTCTAGGAACCATTCGTGGCAGTGATCGTCCAAACCCAGCGCACAGTGGCCCGGAGCGTGGAACTCACAGACGCCGACTTTTTCAACGCCTTGCTGAACACACCCGGTTGGAAGCGCTTCATCGGCGACAGCGGCGTGGACGACCATCGGAGCGCGGAAGTCTACGTGCGTGAGAAAATGCTGAAGACCTACGAACGGCACCGGTTCGGCTACTACACCGTCGCGCTTCGCAATGGCACGCCGATCGGTATCTGCGGATTCCTCAAGAAACCGCATCTGGAGAACCCAGATTTCGGCTTCGCCTACCTGCCCGAGTTTCACCGTCAGGGTTATGGATTCGAAGCTGGTCGGGCGATTTTCGACTTTGGCGTGAATGAATTCGGCTTCCAGGTGATCGATGCCGAGACGCGTCGCGAGAACGAGGCATCGGGCCGGTTGCTGTCGAAATTGAACTTCCGTGAAATCGAAGCGGTCGAAGATTCCGACGAAAAACGGGGCATTCAAGTCTACCGATGGATGACGGGCTCCTGAGCCAATGCCAAAGCGACCAAATCAACTGATCATCGCCGCCTTGCTCATCATGGCGTGTGGCGTGGCGCACGCGGCCGAATGGTACGAGAAGCTGCGACCGGGCATTGCTCGAAAAGAAATTCTCCGCGTTGCCGGCAAACCAACTTCGATCTTGGGAAACACGAATCGATACGACCTCAAGCAGGGACATCTGCGCTTGATCTACCAGGGCGAATCAATGCTCGAGTGCGATCACATGGATCCCGGCGACGGTGTTTCGCTGTCGCTGTATTACACGAGTGAACCGGTTCTGACTCCGCAGCATCTACAGGCGAGGAAAGCGTTCCTGACACAAACGAATTTCACCAAACTTCCCAAGTTTGGCGGACCCTTTGTGAACACTGCTCTTCATCCGGGCAATTGCTACGTGTTGGAGGACGGATATCTCATCGTTGAACCCATCGTCACCATGATGGGTGGTTTTGGCTACTTCGCTGACAAAACAAGCCGGCTTACTCGCATTAATTCCAAAGGCAATCGACAAATCCTCTATCGTGCTTTCGATCACTGGCCATCACTGAAGCCTCCTGGATTGAGCTGGGCAACCATACGAACTCGGTCGCTTCAAGCGAGATTCCTTGGCGAACGAGTGCCGTTGAAGAAACTTCCCGGCGGACCGGATGGCCGAATGGGGTCTGGATTGGATGTGAGGCTCTACTACTTGAAGGAGGGTCTTCTCGTTGCACTCACGAAAGGTGTGCTGGTAGGTGAACCCAATTCGGGCATTGTGATCTATTGGGGAATATCTCGCCCTGGGATCGATTGACTGCTGCTGCCGGATGGTGACTGGAAAGTGACATCAAAAAATCGTGCCACTTCACGCGATTTATGGCACATAATCGTCGAGATCAACGACCACCATGCTCGGCTTTGGCAAATTCAAATCAGCGGACTGTTCCGGTTTCAACCGGCGCTCGTTCCTGAAGGCTTCGGCAGCTGTTCCCTTTGCGATGGGCTCCGACCTTTCGCTCTTGCAGGCGGCGCAGGAGGCTCAGAAGAGTGGGCGCGTGAAGTCGGTCATCCTGCTCTGGCTCTGGGGTGGGCCGAGTCATATCGATACGATTGATCCCAAGCCGGATGCGCCGATGGAGTATCGCGGTCCCTTCGGCACGATTCCGACGAAGACGCCAGGTATGCATTTCACTGAAATGCTTCCGCGCATGGCGGCGCGTAGCGACAAGTTCAGCGTCATCCGCTCGATGCAGAACAGCAACAACGCGCATCCGGGCGGCGGCAATGTCGGGCTCACCGGCTTCGAGGAAAACGCCGGTCCGATCCAACCGAACTTTGGTTCGATCGTCGCGAAGGATCGCGGACAACAAGGTGCGCTTCCTCCATTCTTTTTTGTCGGTCGCGGCATTCCGCGCGATCTTCCGACGCGCATCGTTGGTTACGGCGGTGGGACGCTCGGCAAGGCCTATGATCCCTTTCTCGTGAGCGCTTCGGAAACCGGCGAGGTGAACATCCCGACCTTGGAGATGCTCGACGACATCAATCCCGCGCGCATCCACAGCCGGCGCAATCTCCTGCAACAGCTCGACTACGCTGAG
>JBMYQZ010000193.1:6979-8822 GCA_049601855.1 Limisphaerales bacterium
TCGCTTGAGTCCGCTGGCATCGAAGACTGGCATCGAAGTCATCAAAGCGCCTACGGATTGCTGACCGACAAAAAGGCCCGCAAGGCCTTCGACCTGACCCAGGAATCGCAAAGGACACGCGATACCTACGGGCAGACGACCTTCGGCCAGGGCTGTCTCCTCGCGCGTCGCCTCGCCCAGGCGGGAGTTCCCTACATCCAGGTGAACTGGAGTGAGTATGTCGAAACCTTCTCACCTAATTGCGATTTCGGTTGGGACACGCACATCTACAATTTCGAACTTCTCCAGGACCGTCACTGCCCGATCCTCGACCGCGCCTTCTCAGCCCTGCTCGATGACCTTCACGCACAGGGGATGTTGGAGGATACGCTGCTCGTGGCTTACGGCGAATTCGGGCGTTCGCCCAAGATCAGCAAACGCGCTGCCCGTGAGCATTGGAAAGATTGTTACTTCTCGCTCTGGGCTGGCGGCGGCATCGAACCCGGTCGTTGCATCGGTGAGAGCGACGACAAGGGTGAGTTTCCCATCACCCGCCCGATCACCCCGTTGATGGCCGGCACGACGATCGCGGAACTCTGCGGTGTCGGCGCCAAGAAACGCGCCGAAATGAAAGTCCTCGACGGAGGGAGCGTGATCCATGAACTCATTTAGGAATTTCTATACGAATCCCGCCAAGAACCGTAGGACGGACATTCCTGTCCGTCATTTGAGGTGTGGCCCGCCCTTGCGATTGGACACGAAAGTCGACGGACAGGAATGTCCGTCCTACGGGCTGCCATTGCGAACGTTACTCTTACTGATTGCGTTTGCCTGTTTCTCCGCCTCCGCGGCAGAACGGCAGATCACCTTCGACGGCAAGGGCAAGCGCGATCCAATGTTCATCAAGGAAGGGCGCGAACTGATCTACTCGATCGACACCAATCCCTATTACATCCAGATGGTCAGCCTCGCGATGGACACGAAGGACGCCGAACCGGTCGCCCTGCACGAGGAAGGCACGCGTCACCAGATGTGCATGAGCTATTCGCCGGACGAACGTCACATCGCGTACCTCCAGTGCACCGGCAACCTGATGGCCCGATTGATCATTCGCGACCAGGAGGCGAAGAAAGATTTCACGGTTTCCCATTCCGGTCGCGGCGGTTATCGCGCGCCGACCTTTTCGCCGGATGGCAAACGCGTGGTCTACGCCTTCGCCGAAACAGGCCCACAACAACTTTGGTCCGTGAATCTCGAGGCCAGCGACAAGAAGCAACTCACCGAAACCGAAGGCATCAGTAACTGGCCCACCTTCACACCAGACGGCAAGCGCATCGTCTTCGCCAACTCCCGCGAGAACAACTACGAGATCTATTCGATGGATCCGGATGGTAAGAACGAGAAGCGCCTGACGAAGAACGGTCTCATGGACATCCGCCCGCGGGTTTCACCGGACGGGAAGCGGATCTGCTTCGTCAGCACCCGCCACGGCAATTACGAGGTCTACGTGATGAACCTCGACGGCACGAACACCCGTCGCATGACGAACAACGAAGAGCGCGACGATTTCCCCAGCTGGCATCCCAACAACCGGCAACTCGTTTACGTCGGCGAACGCCGTGGCCGCCGCGATCTCTACCTCATCGACGTCGATCCACCCAAGATTGCGAAGACTGCCAAGAAATGAGGGTACGTCTTTCCCTCTTTGCGATCTCTGCGCTCTTGGCGGTTCAATCCTCCACCGCCAAGCCCGAGATCGGAACGCTCACCCCGCGCTCCCTGATCCCGGGAAAACCCAACGTCGTCAGGATCACCGGCAAGCTCGCACCCAAGGACGGTGCGCCCAAGATTTGGACCAGTTTTC
>JBMYQZ010000194.1:0-8814 GCA_049601855.1 Limisphaerales bacterium
TTCCGATCGACGATGACTCCAACGATAAAACCCTGAAGCCTGGGCGCAGAAAGATAGCATAATCACGACAAACCCCAGGCCTAACTGTGTCAGGAAGATCTTTTTCATGCTGTCGAATATCCAATTCAGCGATGTCGCGCCGCCTGATTGGTTATGATTCATGTTGCTCTCTGTGATAATGAGAAGCCCGGTTCAGCGAATAAGTGCGTCAACAAACCCCATCACCTGTTTGAAGGGGACGGAATCGAAGGCTCCGAACAAGTTGGATTCCTTGCGGAGCTTGGCGCGGGTGGTGGCAGGGGAGGTGATGCCGCAGAGGAATCGGGTCAGCTGTCTCGGGGTGCTGATGGATTTGTGGCCGTCGGTGATCAATTCGCGGACGCGTTGTTCGTCTTGATCGCTGAACTGATGTTTGTCGGTGGAGTTCAGTGATACGGCGCGTTCACCATGGCAGCGGTTGCAGTGACCGCAGGTGTCGCGTTTTTCGCCGAAGTAGTTCAGGACGAATTGGGTGAGGCAGTTGTCTTGTTGGGCCAACTCCAGGACCAGTTGGATGCGTTTGATGTCGTTTTCCTCGCGTAAATGGAATCGCTCGTTCAAGGAGGTGACGAAGCTGTTCATGTCCTCGGGCGTTCTTTTCCGTCGATAGCCCTGCCGAACGCCGGCGACCTGGATGATCAGGTCTCCCTTTTCTTCGAGCCAGTTGAGAGCGGTGATAATGCGGTCGCGGGGTTGGTCGACGGCTTGCATGACGGCGGCAATGTCGAGCGTGAACCAGACGCGCCCTTTCTTGGCATGGCGGAAGATGGCGCGGAGGAATTCGGCTTTTTCACCGCTGACGCGATTGAAGATCTCCTCCGAACTGCATTGCGGTTGGAATTTGTATTCGTTGTAGAAGGGGCCGGTGGCGGCGATGCATTCCTCGAGTTCGAGATAGGTCAGCAGGGTCTTGACGACCAAGGGGCGGACGTCGAAGCGGGCGGAGAGTTCGTATTCGGAGATGTCGAAGAGTTCTTCCTGTTCAAAGATATGGCGCGTGAAGGCATCGACGGTCTCGGCTTCGGGGGTGTCACCGTAGCTGAAATTCTCCAGGGTGATGATGTCGTCGGCACTGGCGATCATTTCGCAGATGGAGGTTTCGCCGTCGCGCCCGGCGCGGCCGATCTCTTGGGAATAGCTCTCGAGTCCCTTGGGGAGGTTGTAGTGGTAGACGTAGCGGATGTCGGACTTGTCCACGCCCATGCCGAAGGCGATCGTGGCGACGATGATTGCGTTGCCTTCGTTCATGAAACGCTCCTGGATTGTGGTGCGTTCCTCATTCTTCAAACCGGCGTGGTAAGCGATTGCCGGCAAGCCGTTGGCGGCGAGAAATTCGGCAACCTCCTCGGCCGTGCGCTGTAGCGTCACATAGACGATGGTGGATCCCGGCGGCCGGCTGCGGATGCGATCGAGCAATTGTTGCTGACGTCGCGCGGTGGCGGGCAGGACGCTTAATTCCAGGTTCGGCCGGTAGAATCCGGTGTGCACTTCATCCTCCTCCGCGATGCTGAAGGCCTTGCGGACATCGGCGGCCACGGTCGGAGTCGCGGTGGCAGTGAGTGCCAGGGCGCGTTCCACTTTCAACTCCTTCGCGAGTTGCGCGATCTTGAGGTAGTCCGGGCGAAAGTTGTGGCCCCATTCACTGATGCAATGGGCTTCGTCGATGGCGAGCAGGGAGATGCGTTGACGGCCGATCGCGCGCAGGAAGCGTTCGTTGCCCAATCGCTCGGGTGAGATGTAGAGCAGCTTCAAACGGCCGTCGTAAAGATCATCGAAGAGCTGTCGGTTCTCCTCCTTCGTGAGCGTGGAGTCCAAACGCGCCGCGGGGGCACCCTTGGCGATGAGAAAATCGAGCTGGTCCTTCATCAACGCGATCAGCGGTGAAATGACGACCGTGAGGCCGTCCAGCAGGAGTGCGGGTAATTGGTAGCAGAGGCTCTTGCCGCCGCCGGTGGGAAAGATGGCCAACACGGAGCGGCCTGCCATCAATCGCGAGATGGCGGCTTCTTGACCGTCGCGAAATTCGGTGAAGCCGAAACGTTGTTCGAGGTCCTGTTTGAGGTTGTTCATCTCCTTTTGTGATCGGTCTGATCTGACCGATGGGACGGATCAGTCCGGTCTTCTTCCGCGTTTGCGCGTTGCCTTTTTGGGCACTGTCTTCTTGCGAGAAGTTCTCTTCTTCCCTTCGTCTCGTTCGCGTTGATGGGCGTCGAGGAGTTTGTATTGGATCTTGTTGATCAGGTTGGCGCACTGGGTGAGGAAGATGACGAAGGCGCGGTCGCTGCGGAGGTCTTCGTGGGTGAGTTCGCGGAGGGCTTCGAGTTTGATTCGCGTCACGCTCTCAAGGTGTCCCTCCAGTTCCTTCGGGTCGGTGCTTTCCATTTGGGCGGCCTCAATGTCGAGGGTGCGTTCGAGGAAGCTGTCGAGGTAGTCCTTTTGCGCGGCGAGCATCTTCTCGCGTTCGGCGGCTTGTTGGCGTTTCCAACGATCCCACAGCAACCAGGCGCCGGCGACGAGGGCCAGCAGCAGTTCCTTGATGGCGGCGAGGGACTCGAGAACGTTGGTGAAGAATCCCAGGTGATCGGGTGGTTTGAAGTATTGTCGCGCGGAGGGATGCATGGGGACGGGCGTCATGTCGAAGGCGCGATGATAAGGGATCAGGTTGGGGAATTCCGTGGAGATGCCTTCCTCGTGCAGCGCCGTCAGCAAGGCTTTCACGAAGCGGTCGCTGGCGCCTTTGCGGGCCACGAGGTAAGCAGTGGTGCCGACGGTCTCAATGTCCCGGGCGGGAACGGAAGGGCGTTCGTTGTAAAGCCCGGCGGGGATGGAAGCGGCGTAGAAGAACGGATACTTCCGTTCAATCGCAGCCACGTGTAGTGGCAACATGCGGATACGTTCCGATTGCGCGAGCATTTCGAGATCGTGATTCAGAATGCCGGTCGTTACGAAGGCGGCATCAATCGTTTCGTCATCGAGCAGGGCGGTGAAGTATTTCCCTTCGACCTCCTCGATCTTGTCGGTGAGTCGGTAGTGTTCGAGGATGGTCTGGGCGCTCTTGCGCATGCCTGATCCGGCTTGGCCGAGGATGACGCGATGACCGGCCAGATCGTTGACGTTGGTGATTCCGGAATCGGCCCGCACCACCACGTGCAACATCTCCAGGTAGAGGGGCGCGATGACCGAGAGGTGGCGCGTGTTGATGAAATCGCCCTGCAGGACGGCCGCTTCCACCTTGCCGGCGAGCAGGAGTTTCTGATTCTCCGCAGAGCCCTCCGTTTCCAAGGCCTTCAACTGGTGGTGACTTTCCTCCTCGTAGTGACGCGAAAGGTGTTTGCCGATTTCGTAGAACACGCCGCCGGAGTGTCCCGTAGCCAGTTGACTGATCGACGGCAGGCGATCGCGGGTGACGAACCAGAACGGTACGGAAACCACGATCACCGCGATCATGAATGCCACCACCCAGCGATGCCCAAGACGATTCGTAGGAGTTTCCATGACGGGTTTCGATTAGGCGAAAAACCGCTCGGCAAAGGAAGTCAAATCGGCAGGGAATCGGAGGTCTGAATTCGACTCGACACACTCCGGACCCGCTCCCAACATCCGGCACGCTCATGCACATCATTGACTGGATCATCGTCTTCATCTACGCGATCTCCACCATCGGGCTGGGCTGGTATGTCAGCCGGCGACAGAAGAGTACAAGTGAGTATTTCGTCGGCTCGGGGAAAATGAACCCGCTGCTCATCGGCGTGTCGTTGTTCGCCACCCTGTTGAGTACGATTTCCTATCTCGCCATCCCCGGTGAAATATCCGGTAAAGGTCCGGTCTACCTCACGAACTACCTCGCCTATCCCTTTATCTTTTTCGTAATGGGCGCGGTGATCCTGCCCGTCTACATGAAGCAACGGGTGACCAGCGCCTATGAGTTGTTGGAGCAGCGCTTGGATGTGAGCGTGCGTCTGTTGGGAGTGACAATGTTCCTGATGCTGCGCCTGGTGTGGATGTCACTGCTCGTCTATCTCACGGCCTCGGCCATCGCCATCATGATCGGGGTGGACGAGAAATGGATCCCGCTGATCGTGTTGGTCACCGGCGCCTTTGCGATCACCTACACTTCACTGGGCGGTATGCAGGCCGTGGTCGTCACGGACCTGATGCAAACCATCCTGCTCTACGGTGGCGCGTTGCTGGTGATCGGAACGGTGACGGTGAAGATGGGCGGCTTCGGCTGGTTTCCCACCGAATGGCAGGGCCAGATCTGGGACAGTCAACCGATCTTCAGTCTGGATCCGTCGACGCGCGTCACCGTCGTGGGCTCCGTCATTTCAGTCTTCCTCTGGATGGTCTGCACCTTGGCTGGCGACCAGGTGTCAGTGCAGAGGTTCATGGCCACCGAAGACGCCAAGGCGGCGAAGAAGGCGATGGCGATGCAGCTGATCGTCTCTCTGGTGATCGGCGTCACTCTGGGGCTTGTCGGCGTTGCCTTGCTTGGATATTTCCAGGCCAATCCGGCACTGCTTCCACCTGAAATCACCTTGAAGAAGAACGCCGACAAGTTGTTCCCTCACTTCATTGCATTCCATCTGCCTCCTGTGGTGACGGGCCTGGTTGTTTCCGGACTCTTCGCAGCCGCCATGTCCAGTATCGACTCCGGGGTCAATTCGATCACCGCCGTAGTGATGACGGATATCTTCGGGCGATTCGGTCGCAAGGCCGCCACCGAGGAAAGCCACATGAAACATGCCCGCGTGTTGGCGATCACCATCGGCCTGATCGTGGTCGGGCTGAGTCTCGGCATTAAATACATCCCCGGCAATTTTATGGCGGTCACGAACAAGACCGTCAACCTCCTGACAGTACCCATCTTCCTGCTGTTCTTCTTTGCGCTGTTCGTTCCCTTCGCGAAACCGCTCGGAGTCTGGATCGGCACCCTTTGCGCCGTGGCCGTGGCTGTGCTCGTCGCCTTCAGCGGGTCCATCTTCGGGCTCAATGCAGCCGGTCTGGCACCGGTCAGTTTTCAGTGGATCTCACCCTGCGCCCTCGTGACCGGCATCGGCGTCGGCATGGTCGTCTGCCTGCTCCAACGAAAACCCAAGGAACAATCACCATGAAAAAAGTCATTCTCTGTCTCTTTCTGGCATCGTGTTTCACCGCCCCTGCCGCGGCGAAGCTCGACCTGAACCGCAAGGACCAACGCAAGTGCAAGAAGGTCCTGTTGGACGGCCTGCGCTCAGACGAATTCTGGTCGTCGATGCACGCGGCCGAAGGCCTGACTTTGGGTGGCTTCGGTGATGTTGTCCGCAAGCATTGCGCGTCCAAGTTGCCGAAGGAAAAGAATCATCAGCATCGCTGTGGTCTCGCCCGCGAACTCGTTCGTGCCGGCGATAGGCAGAAAAGCCAGGTGATGATGAAGATCCTGAGCGATTTGAACAGCACCGGTCGCGTACATGCCGCTGAGAGTTTGTACAAGGTAGGCTGGACGGGTTCTTCGAAGCCCTTGGAGAAGGCTTTCGCCGGTGCCGACGATTTACGGCTCAAATACATGGCCGCGGCGGCGCTCGGGAAGAAGGGCAGCCAGCAGGCCATGAAGTTTCTGCGTGACGAAATGCGCACGCAGGAGGATACGAAGTTGCTCTACATCCCCGCTTGGATTCTCAGCCGCATCGGCAACAAGTCCGACATCCCGCTGATTCGCAAACGCCTGGCCGACGCCCCCGATGCCTGGATGAAGTCCTTCCTCGAACACGCGCTCGCTGCCTTGGGTGATCCAGACGGACAGAAAGCTCTCTGGCGCAATCTGAAGTCTGAAGATCCACGGCTGCGCACTTACGCCGCCGTGTTTGCCGGCGATGCCCGGATGCTGGACACCAAGGCTCAACTCCTCGAACAACTGGCCGACGAGAATCTGGATGCCCGCATCCGTGCGGCGCAGACCTTGTTGTTTTTGAGCCGTTGATTTCCTCTGAGTGTTGCCGCATTAATCCCCGCGCATGAGAAACAGCAAGACCTTGGCCCGCATTCGCGCGGGCGAGACGATCCGCACCTGCGTGCTCGGTCACTACATTCCGGCCTATGTCTGTCAGGCGGCGCGTTCCGGGTACGACTGCATCTGGGTCGACATGGAGCATCGGGCATTCACGATTCACCAAGTACAGGTGTTGCTGGCGCACGGGCATCTTTATGACATCGATATCATGTTGCGCCCGCCAACCTTGGAGAAGACCGGGCTCTATCGTTACTTGGAAGAGGGCGCAGCTGGTTTGTTGATTCCCCACGTGTCCACGGTTGAGATGGCTGAGACGCTGGTGCAGGCGACCAAGTTTCCCCCGCTCGGCAATCGCGGCATCGACAACGCCGGGCTCGATTCCGACTACCACATCCACGATGCGGACAAATATGTGGAGTGGGCGAACAGCGAGACCTTCCTCGCCGTTCAGATCGAGACGCCCGAAGCGGTCCACAACGTCGATGCCATCGCCGCCGTGGAAGGTGTTGATATCGTTTTCGTCGGCCCGGGCGATCTCGGTCTGCGCCTGCGTCAGACCAAGGAAATGACTCTCGACGAAGCGTGGGAACGCGTTGCCGAAGCCTGCAAGAAACATGGCAAGGCCTTTGGCGGCCCGACCGTGCCCGAGGAGGAAATGAAGAAGCGTCATGCCCAAGGTGCGCAATTGCTGGTGGCCAATGGTGAATTTGAAAACTGGTTCAGCGCCCTTGATCGGTCGGGGAAACGTTTTGACGAACTCTGATGATTGATCTCAGCGGCAAGATCGCCTTGGTGACCGGCGCCGGCCTTGGCATCGGTCGCGGTTGTGCGTTGGAGTTGGCTCGTGCAGGTGCCGATCTCGTGATTAACGATCGTCCCGGTAGTCCGGACATTGCGGATGCCGCAGAGGAGATTCGAGCCTTGGGACGCCAATGCACGTCCATCGAGTCGGATGTCTTTTCGCGGGAAGGTTGCGAGAATCTGAATAAGCAAGCGCTCGACGCGGTTGGTCGCATTGACATCCTGGTCAGCAATCCCGCGTTCGGTAGACGCGCTGCGTTCCTGGAGTTTGATCCCGAAGAATTCGATCGGGTGATCGACGCGACTTACAAGGCTGGTTTTCACATGAGCCAATTGGTCGCGCGGCACATGGTTGAGCGGGGTGGGGGAGGCAAGATTATCTTCATCAGCAGCGTGCAGGCAGAAATGCCCTTTGCCCGTAACCTTCCGTACGGTGCCGCCAAGGCTGCGGTCAATCACATGGCACAAACGATTTCGGTGGAACTCATTGGCCATCGGATCAACGTCAATTCCATTGAGCCCGGCTGGATCGATACCCCGAACGAACGCGCCACTTTTGGTGAGGCGATCGATGACGAAGGCAGCAAGCTGCCGTGGGGACGCATGGGGTTACCGGCTGATATCGGTCACGCGGCGGCGTTTCTCGCGTCCGATGCGGCGGACTACATCACCGGCGCGGTAATCCCGGTCGACGGTGGTTTTCGCTTCGGCCATCTGCGGGCTGATGAATTGATCAAGGAACTCGACGCCAAATGATGCCATTGGAGTCGCGCAAGTTCAGCGGCCCGGAATCCGGCCCCCATCTTCTGATCACCGCGGGTGTGCATGGTGACGAATACGTCCCGATGCAGGCGGTGCGCGAGTTGATCATCATATTGGAGCAGGAAGAACTGCTGCGTGGATCGGTCACGTTGGTGCCGGTGGCCAACGAGTCGGCGTTTTCGCTTGGACGGCGTTGTGGCGAAGACGGGCTCGATCTCGCCCGCACTTGTCCCGGCAAGCCTGATGGCTCCGTCACCGAACAGGTTGCTTACGCTTTGACCGAATTGATTAACGAGGCTGACTACTTCGTAGACCTACACTCCGGCGGCACAGAGTTGAGTGTCTTTCCCCTCGCCGGTTACATGCTGCATCCAGATGCGGAGATTCTCGACTCGCAACGGCGCCTGGCCAAGGCCTTCAATCTCCCGCTCGTTTGGGGCACGTCCGCGGATCTCGACGGCCGATCCCTGTCGGCGGCGCGAGACGCCAAGGTGCCGGCGATCTATGTGGAATATCTGGGTGGTGTCGAACCCTGCCCGGAGGGGATTGAAGCCTGCCTCGATGGTTGCCTGAACGTTATGGGGGCGCTTGAACTGATCGATCGTGTCCACGATGGAGTCGACGTCGTTGAGATCATCGAGGACAAGCGACCCAACGCCGGTTTTATGCAGATCTGCAATCCCGCGCCGATCAACGGCTTCTTTCAACCCGCGGTCTCTCTTGGGCAGGACGTGAAAGCCGGAGACGTTTTGGGCCACGTCTGTTCCGTGACGGGTGAGGATTCATACGAAATGAAATCCGACCTCACAGGCAAGGTCGTCGTGTTGCGCAACGTCCCTCGCGTCAGCCAGGGAGAAAGTATCGGTGTGGTCGCCGAACGGGGACGCGGGCTGTGAGCATCTGGCGCTGGGCAGACCATTGGGAAACGCTTCCTGAAGCCGCGCGCCTGACCTTGGGCGAAGGCAATACCCCGCTCCTTCGTTCCCGCAGTATCGGACCGGCGGCAGGTTTGAAGAATCTGTTTTTCAAACTGGAGACCACCAATCCCTCCGGGTCGTATAAGGACCGATTCGCCGCCGCGGCCATCTCGCACATGATCGCCCGGGAGCAATCCACCTGCGTTGCCACCTCCAGCGGCAATACCGGGGCTGCCTTGGCGACGTATTGTGCGGCTGGCAAAATTCAGTGCCGGATCGCCATCGTCGAAACGGCCCCGGAAGCAAAGC
>JBMYQZ010000195.1:0-8806 GCA_049601855.1 Limisphaerales bacterium
GTCGCTGGATGTTGACTCATACGACCGTGGCATGGCCGGTGATGCTGTCGCGATTGAAGCACCTGCGCAGCGTCCGAGCGAATTCTGAAATCTTGCGGAAGCGGATTGCTGGATGGCATGTGGAAGGTCCCTTTTTATCCGCGGTGCCCGGCTTCAAGGGGGCTCATGATGGCAGTGTGATGACCGATCCGACCTGCGAACGGATTGATGAATTGAAGGCCGTGCTGGGCGACGATCCGATCCTGCTTACATTGGCCGCGGAGCGGGCCGGGTCAATCGAGGTGATCCGGCATGCGGTTTCCTGCGGGATTACGGTGAGCATTGGGCATTCTGATGCGAGTGCGGAGAACCTACGCGATGCGGTCGAGGCGGGGGCAACGGCATTCACGCATCTCGGAAATGGAATGCCCCAGGAAATGGATCGCCACGACAATATCGTGTCGCGTGTGATCGACACGGATCGCCTGGTGTGTGGATTGATCGCGGATGGGATTCATCTGGCACCGCAGATGTTCCGACTGCTGCATAAGGCATTGCCGGCGGATTTGATTTACTACACGACGGATGCCATTTCCGCCGCGGGAGCGCCTCCCGGTCGATACCATGTCGGACGAGACGAGGTTGAGGTGGGCGAGGACAAGGTTGTGCGCATCCCGGGGCAATCGAACTTCGCGGGTTCGGCATTGAGTCCTTGCGCCGCGATTCATCGAGCCGCTGACATGCTTGGTCGATCGTGGCGCGATGTTTGGGATTTTTATTCGATCAACGCGGCGAAGCTGGTTGGCCTCACGGCGGGTCTGGAGCCCGGTTGCCCAGCGGACCTTTGTGAAGTCGTCGGGGATGAGCAGACTGCCAAGACGATCAAACATGTGGTAGGCTGAGGCCGTGCGTGTCGGCAACGCGATTCGACTGGGTTTGATCACGATGGGTTTGTGGTCGGGTTGGGTGTGTGCCCACCCCACGATCAATTTGAGATCCACACCGCAGTCAGCGCAAATGGTGCCGCCGGTGCAATCGGTGCGGACGGGGGAGGCCTTCTTCAATTACAATCCGAACGCGGCGGAGGGTGGCTTGTTCCTGTCCTATAATATGCAGTTTCCAGGACTGGACTTCGACGGGCTGCAGACGCCGAATGACTCTTCAGATGATGTGCTCTCGATTTCGCTGCGGGTGGGTGCGGTGGGAGAAAACGGGATCACTGTTCTGAACATCTTTGGGCCGCGGCAGGATGATTCGCAGATGGTGGCGTTTCCGCAGGACGCTTTTCTTTTGGGGAAATGGGATGACTCGGATGAGAACCTGGCGGGACTGAGCGGAACTCACACGATCAAATTGTCGGATGCGTTGAGTGATCTGCTGAGCGACCGGATCTACTTGCAGGTGAATACAGGAGCATTTCCGAATGGAGAAATACGTGGGCAGATTGAGAATCCACCGCCTCTGATAGTGCCGCTGCGACTGGACGGAGGGGCGTTGCAGTTGACGATCGATCACCGAACGCTCCGGGAGTATCGGGTGGAATATTCGTCCGATTTCATGACCTGGAATTCGCTGACCAACATCTTCGCGTTGACGACACAGGTGCGCGCCGTGGATTTCGGGACGGTGGGACAGAGTAATCGGTTTTATCGGATTCGAGAGCTGGTGATTTTGCCGTTGCACATCGACACGCAGCCGGCATCCCAAGCGGTCGGGACGGGTGGCGATGTGGAATTCTCCGTAGCGGTATCGGGAACGGGGTCGATTTCATATCAATGGCATTTCAATGATGAGCCGATCAGCAACGCGACCAATGCGACTCATTCGATCTCCTCGATTAATGCGGGTGGAGCGGGGAATTATCACGTGACGATCACAAATCCAGCGGGGACGATCAGCTCGCAACCGGCGGCGTTGACCGTTTTGCCATGAAGTACGTTTTTCTCTATTTGTTGGTCGCTACGATCGGGGTTCAAGCACAGCGGTTTCAGGCGAACCTGGATTCCTCCCAGATTATCGGATCAGCACCGAACAGCTCTTTCACCGGAACAGCCACGTTTGAGTATCGAAACAACGGTGTGCCGGAACTGACCTACCAGTTTGTGTTATTGGGCATGGATCTGGACGGAAATCGCACGCCCGGAGATTTTTCGGATGATGTGACGGCGATTCACGTTCACTTCGGAAGTGCCGGTGCCACCGGGCCGCATGCCTTGAATGTGTACGGATTGTCGGCGGGATCGGTGCGGGAGGATGACATGGAGATGACATTCAATTCCGCTTCGGGAACGGTGATGGGGCGTTGGGATGACAGTGACCAGGTATTCACCGGAGCAGGCGGGACGAAGCAACCCTTTGATTCGGTGGGGATTTCGGGAGCGACGACGGAGTTGTTCAATGGCGATCTTTATGTGCAGGTGCACACGCTGAGTTTCCCGAATGGAGAATTGCGCGGGCAGATGACCCTGGTGCCAGAGCCCGGGACATGGGCCTTGTTGGGGCTGGGCCTTTGCGTCCTCAGAGTTCGGCGCGGAGGGCGGACTCGAGATCGTCGTGATTGAATCGGAAGCCGGCGTCCTGGAGGACTTTCGGTTTCACGCGGGCACTGGCAAGGAGGGCGGCGTCGGCCATTTCTCCCAAGATCGTGCGGGCGGCGAAAGCGGGTAGGGGAATGATGGTCGGACGTCGGAGTACGCGACCGAGGGTCTTGGTGAATTGATGATTGGTGACGGGTTGAGGAGAGACGAGGTTGACGGGTCCGGCGACCGGACTGGACAGGGTGAAGGTCATCGCGCGCAGAGTGTCTTCGAGGCTGATCCAACTCCAAAACTGACGGCCATTGCCGATCACGCCGCCGACGCAAAGGCGGAAAGGAGTGAGCATCTTGGCCAGCGCTCCGTCCTGCCTGCCGAGGATGACTCCGAGTCGCCAGTTGACGACGCGGATTCCGGCGAAAGCGGCGGGTTCGCAAGCGCGTTCCCATTCTTGGCCGATGTCGGGGAAGAATCCTACGCCGGGCGGAGAAGCCTCGGTGAGTTCGGCGTCGCCGCGGGAACCGTAGATGCCGATGGCTGAGGCGCAGGCGAAAACCTCAGGCTTATTCCTCAGTTGGGACAGGGTGAGGGCGAGGAAACGGGTGGTGTTGACGCGGCTGTCGCGCAGGCGTTTCTTGCGGCGTTTGGTCCAGCGGCCGGAGGCGATGTTTTCGCCGCCGAGATGGACGACGGCATCGAAGCCTTCCAGTTGTTCGGGGTCGATTCGACCGGTGAGGGGATCCCAGGTGATCCTGTCCGGTTCAGGCTCCTTGCGGCGGAGGAGGCGGTGGACTTCGTGGCCGTCGCCTTCCAGGTGTTTCACCAAGGCGTTACCAACGAAGCCGCTGGAACCGGATATAAGAATCTTCACCGTTCGCTCATTTCTCGGGCAAGCGATTCAAGGTGTACCAGAACGTGTTGTTGACCAACTTTTTGCCGGCTTTGTTTCGCGCGTCGAGGGAGCGGACCATGGTGACGTAGCCGGTCTTCCATCCCTTGACGCGGAGGTGGACGCTGAGATTGTCCTGGGAGACATCGGCGCCCACGACCTCGATGGCCGTGGCGCTGTCTTTCTTGCCGTTGTGATCAAATTCGGGAGAGCCGTAGGGCTGATGATATTTCAGCATGTATTGCAGGACGTCGTAGCTCTCTGGATCGCCGGCGGTCTCGGGATTGACCGGTTCGGTGAAGGTGAGTTTGAAACCGTCCGGCCGGGCGTTCACGGTCTTGACCTCGAAGGGAACCTTGCCGGTGAAGGAGACACGTTCGATGGCGGCTTCCTTGGGGGCGATGGAGGCCCAGGTGCGTTGGCAACCGCCAACGTAGAGGCGATGATCGGGGCCATAGACGATCCGATTCACGCCGGAGGAGAAGCGCTTGAGGAAAGGCCAGACGGCGCCTTGGTATTCGCCGTCAACTTTCTCCAAGGCGACGCGGGTAACGATGGCATTCTGGAAATCGCCGACCATGAGTTGTCCCTTGAACGGGCCGAAGCCGTCGTCGGTGATCTCGACGATGTCGGTGGTGGAGCGGGCGAGTTTGTAGGGGAACCAGACGGCGGGTGGATCCATGTCACGGGGCTGGCCGTAGAGTTCCTTCTTCGAGGGCCAACCGCTGGGGTGTCCGTGAAAACTTCCCTTGCGGACGTGATTGAGTCGGCAGGCGCCGATCCAGTTGCCTTGGTTGTCGGAGACGAAGATATCGCGATCGGGACCAAATACGCCGATGCCGTTGGGTTCGCGAAAGCCGTCGCAAATGGGCGTGAGCTTGTGGCTCTTAATTGGGGCGATACTGAAGGCCCAGCCGGTGTAACGGGCGTCCCAGCGTCCGCTGTGTCCGGCATTGGCGAGGACGAAGTTGCTGTTGCGGTCGATGACAGGGCCGTAGGAAAAGGCGTTGTAGTGACCGGAGTAAGTCCAGTCCGCGCGGACGCGTTCAATGCGGTCGGCGATATTGTCCTTGTTGTCGTCGATGATGCGGGCGAGTTCGTTTTTCAAACCGACGTACATCACTCCCTCCTTCACGGCGATGCCCATTGGTTCGCAAAGTCCGGTGGCGAAGCGGGTGTAAGTCATCTTCGCGGGGTCGCCGGTGGGATTGTGGACGAGGTAGATGTCACCGATCCAGGTGGCGACAGCGAGGTCGCCGTTCGGCATGAAGGCCATGCCGGTGACGAGCATTTCGAGTTCTTTTGGAATGCGGAGGGCTTCGGAACGAAAGGAGGGGTTGGAAGCCATGCTGAACCCCGGCACGCGCGCGGCGGGAATGTTCTTCAGTTGGCGATCACTCTTGAGGGGCGCGGCGTATTCGGGAGCGGATTCGTGGGTCGTGGTGATGATCAGCGCGGCGGTTTCCTTCCGCGCAGGAATCTTGACCCAGGCGGTGGCCATCTTGCCCTTGCGTTCGATGCTGTGATTGCCCTTCTCCGCTCCTGTCTCGGAATACACTTCCTCGTGATAGTTGAGATTTTGGGAAACGAGCGTGATCGAATGCCGAGGTGCGATGACCCGCAATGGGCCGATCTTGACGTGGGTCTTGATTCGTTCAGCGGGTTCAAAACCCGAATGGGCCGCGAACCAGAGATCGACGCTGCACGGCCCAACTTCCAATTGACGCCCGACGGCGGCTTTGCCGTTGTCGTCTAGTGCGAAGGGCGTTTCCAAGACTTCCACATGGTCCTTGGCTCCGGCCAGAAGCCGGTAGCGAAAGGTGACGTGTCCATCTTTGGTTTCAACGGACTTGTAATCGACGCTGATCGGGGCCGGTTCTCCCATCGGGCTCTCGTCGGACCAAGGCGACCATGGTGGCATGGTCCAGAGAACGGGAGCGCCGTTGGTGGAGATAAAAGGGCGTTTTGATCGACTGTATTGTGGGCCGAGAAGATGCAGGCCCTTGCCGGACCAGACGGTGTGGGTGCGGCAATTGACGGTGTCGAATGCGAGGTGAAGATTCGGCGCCAAGGGCACGGTGATGCTGCGACTGGCTGCGGGCATCGGCGCCATGCGGAAGGGGATGGAGGCGTCGTCGAAGCGAGGTTTGACGATGGGCTTCGGTTTCTTGGCGGCTTGGGCGCTCAACGCGAGCGCGGCCATCAGGGTAATGATGAGCAGACGGGGCATGCGCGGAAAGTAAGGGGACTCCCGATGGGGTGCGAGTGGAAATAGTTCCGAGACGGCCTACCAGACCTACACAAAAAAAGGCCAGCCGTGAGGCTGGCCTGCGGGAGAGAATGGATTCGCTCAACCTTCGAGCGCTGGGAGCTTCTTCTCCACGCGTTCCTTGGCCAGGTGCACGTACTTGGGCAGGCCACCTTCCTCGGCGATGTGGAGTTCTCCTTCGATGAGGGGCTGGGCGTACTCGATGAACTTCTCGTTCGGGAGCCAGCCGTCTTCCGAGATCCAGTCGCGAGGGATGCAGTGCTCGACGTTGGCAATCTCGTTGAGCGGGTGGAGGCCGGTTTCCCAAGTGTAAGTATCTTCGCCGGTGCGTTTGAGCGTGACCATGAAGCCGCTCTTGCCTTCCATGGAGGCCTTCACGGCGGCCTGACCGCAGGCGAAAGCTTCTTCGACATCGGTTTCGGAGGCGTGGTGGGCGGCGGCGCGTTGGGCGTAGCCGAGTTTCACGGTGCGTGTCTTGAGATCGACTTCCTTCTCCACGAGTTCCTTGAGAGTTTCGGCGGCGCCACTGAGGACGGCGTGACCGAAGGCGTCCTTCTTGGTCTTGTCGGCACCGAGTTCGTCGCCGTTTTCGTCCTTCAGGCCCTCGCCGACGACGACCACGCAGAATTGGTGTTCCGCGATTTCCTTCTTCACCTGTTCGATGAAGGCTTCGGAGCGGAAGGGAACTTCGGGGAGCAGAATGATATGCGGCGCGTCAAGCTGCTCGCGCTTGGCGAGAACGGTGCCGGCGGCGATCCATCCGGCAGAGCGGCCCATGACCTCGATGATGCAGCAGGAACCGGCGTCGGTGGCCATGCTGCTGACGTCGAGCGCGATCTCCATGACGGTGGTCGCGTTGTACTTGATCACGGATCCGTAGCCCGGGGTGTGATCGGTGAAGGGAAGGTCGTTGTCGATGGTCTTGGGAACGCCGATGACGCGCAGGTCCCAACCGCGCTTCTGGGCTTCCTCGTGAATCTTGCTGGAGGTGTCCTGAGAATCGTTGCCGCCAGCGTAGAAGAAGTAGCGGATGTTGTGGGCCTGGAAGACCTCGAAGAGGCGGTCCATGTCCTTGGCGGCCTGTTCGGCGTTCGTCTTAAAATCGATCTTGTAGCGGCAGGTGCCGAGGGCAGCGGCGGGAGTGTGCTTCAGACCTTCGATGGCGGACTGTTTCTCGTCCTGCAAGTCGATGATCTCTTCGCGAAGGATTCCGTAAATCCCGTTGAGGCCGCCGTAGATTTCATCAACCACGTTCATGTGACGACCGGCTTCGATGATGACACCGGCGACACTGGCATTGATCACGGCGGTTGGTCCGCCGGACTGTGCCACCAAAAGATTTCCTACGAGATCTGACATAAATTTGCGTTGTTATTGTGTAAAACTGTCCCGTTTCTGCCGAAAGGGCCGCAACCATGCCGAACAGCGTGTCCGGCTGTCAAAGGCGAATTGAATTAAGTTGGAGGGGCTGTGCGCTGGGCTCAGAGACCGAGCATTGCCTTCCATTCGTCCTCTTTGAATCCCACCAGGCAGTCGCTGTCGCTGAGGGCGAAGGGGCGCTTCACGAGGTTGCCGCTCTGGGCGAGCAGGTCAATGGCTTCGGCGTCGGACATATCGGGCAGCTTGGTGCTCAAGCCGAGTTCCTTGTAGTCCCGACCGGAGGTGTTGAAGAGCTTGCGAATGTTTCCTTCGTAGCGCTTGAGCATCTTCTTGAGCTCGGCTCTGGAGGGCGGCTGTTCGCGAATGGGGATGGCCTGGTAGTCGACGTCGTTGGCCTGGAGGAATTTCTGCGCCTTCTTGCAGGTGCCACAACCGGAGTACTCGTAGATCTTGAGCTTCGCCATGCGCGGAGAGTAATCAGTGATCAGTAATCGGTCATCCGTTTTTGCCGGCGACTGATTACTGATTGCTGATCACCGTCTTCTCGCGCAGATGCTGGAAGGTACGTCCCTTGAGCCGGGTGTATTCGAACTCGCCAACGTGATAGTTGTGGCAGGTGAGGCAGTCGTCGCCAGCCAGGTTTTCCTTGTGGCAACTGGCGCAGGTGGCGTGATCAATGGATTTGAAATTGCTGGCGAAGTCGATCTTCTCGCGGCCTTCGCGCAGGTGATAGGAGAACGAGGTGAGATAGGGCTTCTTCTTCTGCCCCGGCCGCAACTGGTGGCAGGTGACGCAGCCGCGTTCGTCGAGCAGGCTGAAGTGCGCCTCGTGGGAGAATTTGCTGAAGAGGTGACGCTGATGATCCGGGCGCAGGCCCCGCCAGTTGATTTTGCCAGGTTGTTCGGGCTCGTTGGTATGGCATTTCATGCACCGACCGGCCTGACTGGCGGCGGCAGTTCCTGAGAGCGATTTTGAGAGGCGGGCGATCGCATTGGTCTGGGCGTGTTCGGTGGTGTTCGTACCGTGGGCACCCTTGGAGGCGAGTTCGAGCCAGAGCTTCATGAATGGATCGGCGTGATGCGTGGGGCGGTAATGGATGGTCAGGTCGGTGTCGGAGCGGATCCAATTGCCGCCGAGGGCGACCGGCTCGGTAGAGAGTCGATCCTCCATGTCGTCCGGATCCATGAACGCCGACTCCGGGGAATCACCTTCACGATGGGCCTTCACCTCCTCGGCCAGCTTCGGGAACCAATGGCTCGCGGTATTGGCAAAGATGGAAGGCGCTATCGTTTCTTCGAGGCTGGTCTTTTCAGCCTGCGTGAGCTCACGTTCCAAGGCCGCCGCGATGCGACGTTCGAATTCCCCTATGCCTTTCTCAGAAATGTCGTGCATGAGTTCCTTAATGCCCCAGGCGAGATCGAAACCGTGTTTCCAATCTTCCTCGTCGATCATATCGAGATCCTTGTCGACCAGTCGGTGCACGGCGAATTGGTGATTGGTGGAGTGTTGGAGGAGAAACTCCGTGAACGGCGTGATCATGGTCTCCAATGAATCCCAATCGTCAGGCCATTCGCCGACCTTGAGGTCTGCCTCCTCCATGCTGTCCACATCCATGAGCGGAATGCGCAGGAACGGAATGGATGGGGCATCGTCGGAGAAATCGCTGAAGTCCTTCTTGTGACAGGCGGCGCAGGATTGTTCGTAACCCTTAACGACCATCAGTTCACCGCGTTCATCGATGGAATGGCAGTTGCG
>JBMYQZ010000196.1:0-8772 GCA_049601855.1 Limisphaerales bacterium
TTCGGATCAATCTTCACGCGATACATCACGCCGCTGTTGCCGGCGGGGGTGGCGCGCCACTCCCAAGCGAGTTCGAAACTCTTGAACTTGGCCTTCGTCAGGAGATCCTCGCGCACACCGCCCTTGTCCTTGTGGATGGTGGTCAGCGCATCGCCGTCGATCTTCCAAGATTTCTCGGGGAATTCCTTGGTCTTGTAACCGCGCAGTTTGCCGTGGAGTTTGCCGTCAAAGAGCGTGATCCACTTGCCTTTGCCGCCTTTCTTCTTCTTGTCAGCCGCTTGGCTGGTGGCGGTGGCGAGCAACAAGGTGCCAATGAGGAGGGAGGAAATGAGTCGATATGTCATGTTGAAATCGGACGGGGTTATAGAGGGGCATATTCTAGCTGGCAAGGATTCCAGATTGACCGTGAAGCGGCGGGCGGCTACCAACGTCCCACTCCATTAATGAAGATCAATCGTCTCTTCTCACTGTCGGGCAGTCTCATGACTGCGTTGTTGATTGCCGGATCGGGTTCTGCCGATGCCGGTGTCAAGGCTCCCAAAGGTTTCAAGGCGCTGTTCAACGGCAAAGACCTGAAGAACTGGCGCGGGGGCTCGACCTTCGATCATCGCCAGTATCTGGCCTTCACGAAGGAGCAGCGCGCCAAACAGGACACCGAATGGCGTGAGGACATGCTCAAGCATTGGTCCATCGAGGGCGACGAATTGGTCAACGACGGCCATGGCCGCTATGCGACCACCAAGAAGGACTACGGCGATTTTGAATTGTTGATCGAATACAAGACGGTACCCAAGGCCGACAGTGGCATTTATCTCCGCGGCGTTCCCCAGGTCCAGATCTGGGACAGCAACGAGACCGACGAGCGGGCGAAGAAGCTTGGAAAACCCTTGGGCTCCGGCGGTCTTTGGAACAACAACCCCGGCAGCCCCGGCAAGGATCCGTTGGTGAAGGCTGACAAGCCGCTGGGGCAGTGGAACAAGTTTCGCATCCTGATGGTCGGCTCGCGGGTGAGCGTCTGGTTGAACGGCAAGCACATTGTCGATCACGCGACGATGCACAATTACTATGATCGCCGGCACAAGGAGTACAAGACGAACCTTCGTCCGATCCCGAAAAGCGGTCCGATTGAGCTGCAGACCCATGGCGGTGAGATTCGCTGGCGCAACATCTTCATCCGTGAAATCGGAACAACCGAAGCGAATGAAATCCTCGCCAAAGGCGACGCTGCCAAGGGCTTTGAGAGCATCTTTGACGGCAAGACGCTCAAGGGCTGGACCGGAGCGTCAGAGAACTACCAGGTCGTCGACGGAGCCATTCAGTGCAAGAAGGGCAAAGGCGGCAATCTCTACACCGAAGCGGAATACGGTGACTTCATCGCCACGTTGCAATTCAAGCTCCCTCCCGGAGGCAACAACGGCCTCGCGATCCGTTACCCCGGCAAAGGCAATCCCGCCTACGATGGCATGACGGAACTGCAGGTGTTGGACAGTTTCCATCCGAAGTATCAGAAGGGTAAGGGCATCAAGGATGTTCAGTATCACGGATCGGCCTACTCCCAAGTTGCCGCGCACACCGGTTATCTCCGCAAGGCGGGCGAGTGGAATCACCAGAAAGTTACGGTCAAGGGATCAACCATCGAGGTTGAGCTGAACGGCAACATCATCCTGAACACCGATCTTAGCAAAGTGGATTCCGACCCGAAACGCTTCAAAGGCAAGACCCTTAAGAAAGGACACTTTGGGTTCGCCGGTCACAACGACCCGGTCGCATTCCGCAATCTCAGCATCAAACGTCTCAACTGACGTTACTTCCCACAGCCAAGTGGCTTCCTGATCAACAAAGCGCAGGCCGGCACCGCCTGCGCTTTTTCTTTCTCCAGTCATGAACGAACAGAATCCCATCGATCGCAGAAAATTCCTCAAAGTCACCGGCGGCGCAGTTGCGGCCACCGTCGCGATGTCGGCCTTGCCGAACGTCGCCGGGGCAAAACACATCACCTTCGCCGGCCCGGACGCGCTCTTCCACGGACCGGGCTGGGAGACGCTCAATCCCGGTTATTGGCAGATCAAGGACGGCGCCTTGCGTCGGCGCATCAAGAACTACGGGGATCGGGCGCGGACTACCGGATTCCCGTTTCACTACGAGACGCACAAGCGCAACGGTGGCGTGATGGACGTGGATTACGATCCTTCGCTCCCGCCCGGCGTGATCTATCGTCGCGACTGGAAGTTGAACGGTCAGTGGTCGATCTCGGCCAAGTTTACGTATCATGGAAAGGTTGATGATCGTCGTGAAGGCGATCAGGACGAGTGGCGGCAATTCCAGGAAGGTTACGGCATGATGGGGTTGGCTTTCGGTGCCAAGAGCCTGTTCGAGTCCTACGGCAAGATCCGTAATGCCAACCTCGTTGGCTGGACGGACGATGCGAAGTTCGGCTTCGCGGGCAAGGGTGGGGGACGCGGTCGCAAGGGGCGGAAGGCGAAGACATTGCCTACCCCGCAACTGAAACCGGGCGATACAGTCGAAATCAAGGTCGAGGTCAACAAGGTCGGTGGCTGGGCGGATGTGAAGGCCACCATCGTGCTGCCGAATGGTGTGCACACTTCGCTCGCCCAAAAACTTCCGGCGAAATCTCCCGATGGCTACGTCGGAATTGTCGGACGTGGATTGCTGGATTTCGAGATCAACGAGTTCCACGTTGACCCCGGTGAGAACCAGCCGCAAGCGGTGGGCGAAGTGGATTGCCACGTGTGTTATCCGCTCGGCGACACGCTCAAGCAGGTCAATGGCAAATGGCAGGTCCGTTTCGTGGGGATGTTCGCGAGCGACGGTAGGCAGGCTGAAATTCGGATCGCCGATTCGGCGTCGCCAAAGGGCGGATGGGGGCGGGTGAAAGCGGCTGGGCGTGCCAGGATCGTGAACAACGAATGGCGGCGCAACACTGCGACCATTCACGCAACGCTGCCGGTGGATCCGGCGACCAAGACGCTCTATTACACCGTATGGAAGGACGGGGAGAATGTGACCTCCGATCCGCGTATCGGTTCGGCGGGGACCGGTCCCGGCACGGGATATGTCGGCGATGTGCCCAGCAGTGGTGAATACGTCGGGCGCCTGCCGCAATTGGTTGCGCCCTACAAGATGTGCGGTCTGAGTTGCCACGCGATTACGAGTGGTCTCCAACAACGCACCGACGACGGACTTAAGATCCTGAACGGCGGTGACGACTGGCAGGTTCGTGATCAACCAACAGTTGAAGCTTACAAACACATCGAGGACTACGATTTCCAGATCATGTGCTGGGAAGACGACGTCTGGTACATGGAACTCGTCCTGTACCCGCCCAGTACGGACGATGCGTACAAGATCGTACAGGCCTCCATCTGCGGGCCGACCTCCCGTTGGCAGATGATGCGCCACTGGAATATTATCAATCCCGGTGATCACGATTACGGGATGGACGACGTCAAAGGGCCGGAACAGATCGTGATTCGTCTCCGGGACGGGTTGGGGCAGGACCGCGATTACATGCGTCGCAATTTCCAGATCGTGCACCACCTCATTACCGGCGACGAAGAAGTTGATCCGTTGATCAATCCGAAGAAGTGGCGGGCATGGAAGATGCCCAATCGCGACTTTACCTTCGCGATCCTCGACTCGCGCCTCTGGCGATCCAGTCAGGACACCGCGATGTGGGACGATGAAGGCTGGGGACATATCCGTGAGCTCTACGATCGCGCTGACCCCACCCGCAGTCTCCTCGGAGAGGAACAGTTCGCTTGGCTACAGCAGTTGGTGAAGACCGATTCCTCGAAGCTTATCTGTCTCACCGGTCTCAACGGCATGCATACCGTTTGGACGGGCGGCAAGAAATACAGCAATACCGAGGATGACTTCGCGCAACGAGACCGAGTAGCTGCGGACTATGCGGGCTGGGTCGCCGCCGGTAGCAATCGCGTCATCGAGTTGCTTGGTTCTCGGGATGGGATCGTCAGTGTCTACGGCGACGTCCACAACGGCTGCATCATGAAGAACACCGACCACGGTCTCATCGAGTGCAGCTTCGGACCGATCGGCCGTAGCGGTGGCCGTTCCGTCATCAAAGGCTTCGGTCCCGAGATGAAAGACTACGATGGGCGGCCCTTGCAGGTCACCGCGCTCTACCACAAGACTCATGCCGATCCGAAGCTCAACGGCCACGGAAAGGGTGATCCGTTCTATTGGAACTTCCTCGAGATGGAATTCGACCCCAGCAAAGCAGATCCGGGAATCGGTCTGCGGCTTCGTAATATGATCGATGGACCCGCGGAGAAGCCTCGGGGTGGGGCGCCACTGGAAACAGCCGCATCCGACACGGGGCGCAATCCGAGTTCGTCTGTCCCGGTCATCAAGACGCTGCCGAACGCCGATGTTCGGATCATCAGCACCGAGGGACTTCCAATCCGTGGCACAAGGAGCGATGCCAACGGACGAGTGTCGAAAACGGCATTGGTGGGAATCAGCAAAGGGCAGAAAGTCATAGTTACCGCTTTCGATGGCAACCGTTCCCAATCGACCGTCGCGGAAACTATTTAGGATTGCCCGCTTTCGCTTATCGCTTCCATTGCAAACGCTTGTAGTTCCGTCTTTAGGCGGAGTTGTGCTGCCCGTAGTCGTCCAAGTCCGCTGCCTTGACGACGACGTAATGAGAATGCATCGTTTGGACGACGGCCTCGTCCAGTCGGCATCTTGGGGGCATTGCAACGGGCCCAAAGACGCGTGTTCAGAGCCCTTCGGTCTGATCCGATGACGAAAGTGCGGGCGACAACCATTGAGGCTCCCGGCAAGATGCCGGAAGGACGAGCAACGGCGCGCATTTCGGGTGGGGGGATCCAGGCTCAGCAATTCGCGGAGTATTCTGCCGGATCTTCCGCTCAATTCCTCTCCTCCTCTGTGCCTTTGTGCTCTCGGTGATAAATGGAAGAATCCCATTTTCCACAAAATTGGTTTTGTCACTCCCCTGAATTGCCCACACAATCCGGCCCGTGTTCGGTCTTGGACTCCTGAAAGGCATGCGGGAAACAGCGCGGAACTTCGTTGGAAGTTACCGTGATGATGAGCGCCTGACGACGGTTCAATATCCCGAGGAACGGGAGCCGATGAAGGAGAATGCACGGCAGTTTCCTTTCCTTGTCTATGACGGGGACGATTCCATGACCGGCTTGCGCTGCGTGGCCTGTCAGATTTGTGAGAAGGAATGTCCTCCGCAGTGCATTTACATCGAGAAGGACAAGAACAAGAAGCCCGATCACGTGGGCAAGATGCAGGTACAGGCGGGTGTCTTCGATATCGACCTGGCTGTGTGCATGAGCTGCCAGATCTGCGTGGAGGTCTGCCCGTTTGATGCGATCAAGATGGACACGGAGTTCGAACTCTCGACCACCGATCGCTTTGGCGGCCTGATGGTCGACAAGCATCAGTTGGCCAAATCGAACGATTATTACCATCGCCTTCACCCCACCGAGGCCGCCGCGATCGACCAGCAACGCGAACTCGATCGTCAAAAGGCCAAGGAAGCCGCGGAAGCCAAAGCCGCCAAGGCCAAGGAAGCCGCTGCGAAGGCCGCAGCCGAAAAGCAGGAACCAGCGGAATAATCAGGATCGATGGAATCGCTGGAGAAGCTCCCCAACAATTTGAAGCAGTGGCTGCTGGATTTCGTACACACGCAGGGTGTGCCGGAAGACTGGTTGCCGATTGTCTCCTGCGTGCTGACCATCACGCCGATCCTGCTCGTGTTTCCGCTGCTGTTTGCCCTGACGACGGTCTTTGAACGCAAGGGATTGGCCCGGATTCAGAATCGCTACGGTCCCAACCGGGTGGGGATTCCGTGGACCAATATACGCTTGTTCGGCTTTGGGCAGTTTGCGGCCGATGGCATCAAATCGTTGACGAAGGAAGACGTGGTGCCGGATGCCGCGGACAAGAAACTGCACTTTCTCGCGCCGGTTGTGCTGGCGGTTCCGATCGTGCTCACTTTTTCGGTCATCCCGTTCGGCAAGTACCTCGTGCCGATTGAGATCGAAGCTGGTCTGCTGTTCTTCTTCGCCGTCGGCGGAATGGCGGAATTGGCAATCTTCATGGCCGGTTGGTCGAGCCGGAACAAGTATTCGCTGCTCGGCGCCATGCGCGCCATCGCGCAGATGATCAGTTACGAAGTGCCGTTGATTCTCGGAGCGGTCGTCGTCGTGATGGCCTCCGGGACTCTGAATCCGGTGAGCATTGCCGCGCAGCAGCAGTCGGATGTGTGGCTGGGATTCGCGACATGGAACGTCTTTTCGCCGTGGGGCCTGTTGGCCTTCATCCTGTTCTTCATCGCCATGCTGGCGGAAGCGAATCGCTCGCCCTTCGATTTGCCCGAGGGAGAATCGGAACTGGTGGCTGGTTACTTCACTGAGTACTCCGGATTCAAGTTTGCGCTGTTCTTCATGGCGGAATACCTCGGTCTGTTCGCCGCGATGGGGATGTGCATCACACTTTTCCTCGGCGGCTGGGGTTCGCCCTTCAATTTCGCGCCCTTTAACTTGGTTCCCTCTTATCTCTGGTTCATGGGCAAGTTGGTGTTCGGAATCTTCTTCATCATCTGGATTCGTGGAACGATGCCGCGAATCCGCATGGATCAACTGATGAATTTTGCCTGGAAGTTCATGCTGCCGCTGGGCTTGTTGAACATACTGGTCGTCGGCTTCCTCCACTCGGGGCAAGACACACCCGTGCCAATCCGCATGTTGCAATGGGTGTTCGCGGCCTGCGTCCTCGTGATCGCGTGGTATCTGCTGGGTGACCGGCTGGCGGGTGGCAAGGTGCCGAAACCGAGAAAGTATCGATTCGCCGAATGAGTGCCTCTTTCATCATCCTGGCCCTCGTGACTCTGATCGGTGCAATCGGAGCGATGAACTTTGGGCGACTGGTCTACTGTGCCTTGTCCTTGGTGGCCGCCTTCGCAGGATTGGCAGGCTTGTATCTGCAACTAAGCGCCCAGTTTCTCGGCTTCGTACAGATACTGGTGTACGTCGGCGCAGTTGCGATCCTGATCGTCTTCGCATTGCTGCTCACGCAGAACGCGAATTCGGACAAGCAGAACGTGGGAAGCAAAGCTTGGGCGGTGGGCACGGGGATTGCCTTGGCGGTCTTCCTGGTTTTGGCGAAGGCCATTACGGGCAGTTCGTTCGGAAATTCTACGGCCATCAAACCGGTGGCGCCGACGGTCAAGAATATCGGTCACGAGTTGATGACGACTTACGTGCTGCCGCTGGAAGCCTTGGGCTTGTTGCTGACAGCTGCGTTGATCGGAGCCGTGGTAATCGCGCAGCGGACAGGGCGAAAGGAGACCCGGAGCTAGCATGGATCCGTTGCATCAATATCTCCTGCTCTCGGCCATGTTGTTTGCGATCGGTTTTGGGGGCGCGCTGAGTCGCCGGAATGCGATCGTGGTGCTCATCGGAATTGAGCTCATGCTCAATGCCGCCAATCTGAATTTCGTTGCGTTCGGTCTCTTGGGAGAAACGCAATTCATCGATGGCGTCATGTTTGCCTTGTTCTCGATCGGGCTGGCCGCAGCTGAAGCCGCCGTCGGGCTGGCTTTGATTATTTCGATCTATCGCCATTTCAAATCAACCAATGTCGAGGATCTCGACCAACTGAAGGGATAAGCCGTGCCGGACGCCAAGACATCCCTCTACGTTTTGCCGGTGATCCCGCTGTTGCCACTGCTGGTCGCGGCTGTGCTCGCGGTGTGGGAACCGAAGCGGAGGATGAACGCGTGCGTGTTCGCGACGTTCGCCATGATCATCTCCTGTTTCTTCGCCCTGATGGCGGTGCTGCATGTGGCGACGTCACCGGTGGAGGCCTTGCACGTCTTCAATTTCAAATGGCTGGAATTCGGGGGGTTCTCGCTGCAGCTGGGATGGGTTCTCGACCCCTTGTCGACGATCATGGTCTCCATGATCACGTTCGTGGGGACACTGATCTTCTGGTTTAGCGCCGGCTATATGGAGAAGGACGAGAACTTTGTGAAGTTCTACTGCTACCTCTCGTTGTTTGCGGCGGCCATGCTCGGGTTGGTGATTTCAAACAACCTTTTGCTGCTGTTCATCTGCTGGGAATTGGTGGGGCTTGCTTCCTATCTGTTGATCGGATTCTGGTTTCACAAACCCAGTGCAGCGGCCGCGGCCAAGAAGGCGTTCATTACCACACGGATCGGAGACCTGGGCTTGTTTCTCGGGATGCTGTGGCTTTATTCCGAAACCGGGACCTTGCTGTTTTACGACGACGGCAGTGGGTGTTTGGAACAGTCGGCCATCACGCAGATGGTGGGTGGCGCGACGATGCTGGGAATGGCGGTATCCACTGCGATTTCACTGCTCATTTTCTGTGGAGCCATTGGCAAGTCCGGCCAGTTTCCACTGCATGTCTGGTTGCCGGACGCGATGGAAGGGCCGACACCGGTCAGTGCCCTGATTCACGCCGCCACCATGGTCGCCGCCGGAGTGTTCCTGATGGCGCGGGTGCATCCGTTGTTGGCCGCGGCACCGCCCGGAGTGGAGGTTTCAACCGCGTTGCAGGTCATGACTTGGGTGGGAGCGATCACCGCGGTCTTCGCCTCGCTGATTGCGATCGCGCAATTTGATATCAAACGGGTGCTGGCCTACTCAACCGTCGCGCAGCTGGGCTACATGTTTATGGGCTTGGGGTCCGGAGGCGAATACGCGGTGGCCATCGGGATGTTTCACCTCA